>JAQCIX010000053.1 GCA_027593365.1 Verrucomicrobiota bacterium | reverse complement strand
GGAGAGCTTGCTGGGGGAACCTTTCGAGTGCCCAACACCTTCGGCGATGGCTTATGATTTATTCAAGGCGTTACGGATCTGGGACTGGTTGGACTCAAATAAGTATTCCTCCTGGGAAAAAGTTCAGTACTGCAACGATGGATTTCCCAAGAACCCGGGCAGGCGATTGCTTTTGGTCGGTCGAAGACTTGGTTATGATTTATCCGACGAACTGAAGGCACGGTTTGGAATTATTATGACGTTGCGTCCCGGGCGGGATAGCGAGCGGAAAAACTGAAGAGGAGAGATTGAAGCCTAAAACTAAATTTGACCATGTATTACATTTGTAGTACAATTGTTTTATGAGTAAGTCATCTGTTGTGCAGGCAAGAATGGAGCCAAAGCTTAAAGCCAAGGCTGAATCGATCTTTCATGAGCTTGGTTTGAATTCAGCTCAGGCAATCAATATCTTTTACAAACAAGTGGAGTTGGCAGGTGGGTTGCCCTTTAATGTAGTCGTTCCAAATGAAACGACCCGTCAGACTTTCCAAAAAACGGATGAAGGTAAGGACTTAGTGGTCTGCGAGGATGCGGATGATATGTTTAAAAAGCTGGGTCTATGAGCCTGGTTCCAGTCTACACCAGGCAATTCGAAAAAGATCTAAAGCGGTGCCAGCGGCGGAATAAAAAGATGGAGAAATTTAAACTGGTTGCCGAAACTTTGATTGCCGGGGACGAACTGGATTCGATTCACCGTGACCATAAATTAATTGGTAATTTTGTGGGCCGGAGGGAATGCCACCTGGAGTCGGACTGGTTGTTAATTTACAAGCTGGAAGAGGACAGAATTATTTTTGAGAGAATGGGAACGCATGCCGATTTATTCTGAAAGAAGATTTTGATTTTCATGAGCACTGTAGTTCGAATTTCGGATGAGTTGGCAAATGATGCCAAGCATCGGTCAAAGGTGGATCAGCGTTCCATGACTGCACAGTTGGAGTACTGGGTAAAGATAGGGAAGGCTGGCGAGGATAACCCAGATCTGACCTTTGCTCTCCTTAAGGAAATAATGATCGCCCGTTCGGAAATCGAAAGTTCTCAGGGCGAAGAGTATGTATTCGGATAAGCTTCGTATTATCCTATCTTCGGCAATTCCAGAAAACTTAATAAACTAAAAAGGAAGGAATCCTAAAGCCGGATTTTGCTCTATTCTGTGAGCAGTATTCGAAGTTTTTCGGAAGTTAAGCCTCTCTTTTTTGCTTTGCGGGCAACACGGTTACAGAATCCGAAAAAGTTTATTAGTAATTTCTTTTTACCAATCATATCTATTGAGTCCTTTTACTCGGTCAAAATGACGATCCTTGCTCAGTAATCCGAGTTTGTGCTGACGGGCAAGGGCAGCGATCCAGCAATCATTGGCGGGAATGGGTGTGCCTGCAGCTTTTAACTCTGCTCGAACTGCAGCGTAGGGTTCAATCGTTTGACGGTTGGGTGAGAGTACTTCAGCCCGTTTAAGAAAGGCATCGAGCCATGCTTGGAGCTGTTTGCGGCGAGCTGGGGAGCAACCTTTCAAGCCATAGGCGTATTCTCCAAGACTGATCAAGGTCGTGCAGATGCGTGGTGTAGTTGAAAGTTGATCAATTAAATTTTCGTCTCTGCCCGCGAGGGCAGACAGGGCATTTGTATCCAGAATCATTTCCACATATCGTCATCGATTTCACGAAAGTCATCCGCTGAAATATTTTTTTCTAAATCACTAAGGGCGGCCGGTGTAACCTTGGGTAACGAGTTGATCCATTCTTTCAAGGTGCCGTCTTGGGATTCATCGTGGGCTAATTTTTGCTCAAGGCACTCTTCCATGTACTGGGCTAGTGGTTGGCCGCGTAAAGCAGCCCGGGACTTGGCTCGGCGCAAGACATCACCTTTCAAATTAATGGTGGTTTTCATAAAGCCATATTTACGGCAAAACCATTAATATGTCAAATTACAGTTCCTTATCTTAGCTATACTGGGAGCGGCGATGGCGGAAGAGCTTTTGGTGCTTGATGCTCTGGGTGGAGGCACGCTTGCGCCAAAGGCGAAAGCTGGAGGGCTTGAGAGATTTTCTCATGTGGGCGATTACCTGACTCTCAGTAAGCCCGGTGACTTTGCGGATTTCCTCAAAGGTGATCCGGTCGGCCCAGGCAGCCCAAATAATCCAATCCGGACTATCCCTGGATGGTTCCGGTTTTTTGACCCGGGTAACTGGACTGTCAGATTTCTTGGGCTTCATCTACTAATGTAATCCTAGCTTTATTTGAAAGACGGGCAAACTGGAGATATTTTCTATTGCAATAAATTTGCAATAAGGGCACTATCTTTATTTTCATGAAACAATTCCTGGCATCTTTATGTTTGATCATCGTGGGTACTCTATCGGTATCCGTGGTATCGCCGGGCATACACTCCTATGTGTTTCATGGAGATACGGATTGCCCGCATAGCAAGGCGGGTAAGAGCTGTTCTTCCCATCAGGAAAATTCCTCTGAGGATGAGCAAAGCACTGGCACTTGTGCAGTGGTGCTTTTTGGCAAATCGGTGGAGCATGGTTTTGCCAGTTTTCAGGGCCTTGCCGTTGTACTTTTACCAGAGGGGATTGCCCAGCTGGAATCTGCAAAAAGACCAGCAGTTGGAAAGAATTTGTTATACTGGGCGAGGGGACCGCCCACAGAGGTTTAATAATTTGTAAAACGGAGTGCCTATGCCCGGGATATGCCTGGGCGGTTCTCCAAATTATGCCGCCCAATTTTGAGAGTGTGGGTGGCGTAATGAAAAACCCAAAGCCCCTAATAATATCGGCTTAGGTTTTCAAACCTCGATACTCTCAGACCATGAAAACAAATGAAATTTTACACTGTTCCCATTTTATTATCCATACCTCTGGCATTTGCTCAGGGGCAAAAAAACAAACAGCCAGTCGAGCAGCTCGATGCTCTGGTTGTTGAATCCACCGCATTAGATTCCAAGCTTTCCGATGTTACCCAATCCGCAGTGGTGCTGGATGGTGACCGTCTGGAAAAAATAAAGGCGGGCACGATTGCCGAGACTCTGGCGGACCAACCAGGTATAAACCAGTCCCATTTTGGGCCGAGTGCCAATCGTCCGATTATTCGAGGGTTGGACAAAAACCGGGTGCGCATGCTGAAAAACGGAACCGATGTGTTTGATGTCTCTGCACAATCGGAGGATCATGCGGTACCGGCGGATGCGTTGCTGGTGGACAGGATAGAGGTGCTCCGTGGATCCTCCGCTTTATTGTATGGCGGGAGTGCCGTTGGGGGAGCGGTCAATGTAATCGACCGCAGTATCCCCACCCGTTTGTATAAGGAATCACCCGAGGGTTCGGTGCGTACTGGTTATAATAGTGCCAATGATGGTTGGAACTATGGGGCGGTGGGATATGCCGGTACAGATTCCCTGAGCTTTCAAATCAACGGGTTTAAGAGGGACTTTGATGATTATGAAGTGCCCTCCTTTTCTTTGCCTGATGGAAGCAAGGCAACCAAGGTGGTAAACTCGAAGGGGGAAAGTTCCTCTTATGGTTTGGGCGGTACGCACCTGTGGGATGGCGGTTATGCGGGCATCAGTTTTTCGACCTATGAAAATACATATGGCGTACCCGGGGAGCATGCCGATAGCGAGACCCGTATTGAGCTGGAGAGCGACCGGTTTGAAGCACGCTCAGAACTGGAAATAAACGACTCTGCGTGGCTGACCGGTATCGAATTTAATCTTGGGTATGGGGACTACCGCCATGATGAGATTGGCAAGCATGACGGGGAGGATGAGTTTGAAACGCATGCCACTTATTTGCGGGAAGGACTGGAGGCCCGTGCTGTGTTCAAGCATGAAGTGGGCAAGCTCCGTGGGGGACTCGGATTTCATGGTTTGTTTGATGAGTTGAAGGTGCAGGGAGAAGAGAATGGCACGATCTACTCGGGGGTAAGTGGGGAGAATCGTGCGATTACCGCAGAGGACTCTACCCGTTTGGCAATCTTTCTGATCGAGGAATACGATATCAATGACGAACTGACCCTCAATGGGGGAATACGCTGGGAATCCCTGCAGAGAGAATTCCAGGGCGGATTGCCGGACCGGGATGATTCAATCTTTAGTGCAAGTGGTGGTTTGTCCCGCGATCTGGGGGAGGGTTGGAACCTCAGCGGAAACCTCAGTTACACCGAGCGTGCACCGGATACTGCAGAATTATACAGTGATGGCCCGCACCACGCGACCGAGGCGTTTGAAGTGGGTAACCCAAACCTGAAAGATGAAACTGCGGTGAGCCTGGAGGTGATGCTTCGTAAGACGATGGGCAAGGTAACCGGGCAACTCTCTGCTTACCATACCGAGTTTGATCATTATGTGTTTTTGGAAGGTCATGGGGTACAATTGGTGGGAGATGAAAATATGTCCAAGCGGGAGTACACCGGGGTAAAAGCTGAATTCCAGGGATTGGAAGCGGAAGTAAATTGGCTGGCATTGGAAAACCAAGGATGGTCGCTATTGCTCTCTGCTTATGGGGATATGGTGCGCGGGGAAAATAAATCTGAATCCACCCATCTACCAAGAATTCCAGCTTCACGGATTGGTTTTGGGTATGAAGTGCAGACAGAAAAACTAACCTTCGGGATGAACCTTACCCGGGTGTTTAAGCAGACTAAAATTCCTGTGCATGAGGAGGACGATGACCATGGAGATGATGAACATGGCCATGAACCCACCCCAACGGATGCGTACACCACGCTGGATGCCTATGCCTCTTATAATCTGACCTTTGGAGATACAGATGGGGAGTTCTTTATCCGGGGGAATAACCTGACTGATGAGTTGGCAAAGTCTCATACCTCATTTGTGAAAGACTATGCCCCCCTTGCGGGTGCCAGTGTGGAGGTTGGACTGGGTTTCGATTTCTAATCTTTCAGGCCATACCGTTGGCCTAAAATAGGGATAGTCGGGCTCTCCTGAAAATGGGGGAGTCCGGCTTTTTTGTTTTTGGATATTCTCGTCAGTGAAACTGACTTACAGTGCAAGCAACTCATTCATGAGCTTGGCGGTTTTCTCGATCCCTCCATCGCTGCCCTCGCGGGTGGCCCATCCGGAAAACTCGATCTTTTCCAATTCGTGGCGGACTTTCTTCCAGTCCACATCTCCCTGGCCGAGTGGGCAGAATCCATTTTTTGATCCCCAGTCTTTGACATCGAGCTTGAGGGTGCGTTTGCCCAGGACGCGGATCCATTCATGACTTGGAGCAAACTTTTGCATGTTTCCAATATCAAAATATGCCTGCACCCAGGGGCTGTCGCAGGCATCGATATAATCCCTGAATTGTTCGGGTTTGTAACAAAAGCCATTCCAGACGGTTTCGATCAGAATATGTATTTGTAATTCCTCAGCGAGAGGGAGAAGTTTTTGGATCTGCTCGATGGAGCGGTCCCACACATGCTGGTGGTTTTCCTTTTCTCCCATGACTTTACCGGGAACAAGCAGTACGGAGGTTCCACCGACTGCCCTGGCATCACGCATCGCCTGAGCAAGACCCTCTCTGCTTTTTTCACGAATTTCTGGGTTGGGGTCGGATAGGCGAATTTGCCAGTGTTTACTGTAAACCACACCGTGCATGGGAAGATCCAGCCTGGAACAGACCTTTTTCATTGGTTCAACCTGCAAGCCAGGTGCATTTCCTTCGACCCCATCAAATCCGAGGTCTTTTACTTTTTGAAAATGTTGTTCATCGGGAGAGGTGCCCACCTTGACTGCCTTGTGAATGATTCCGGAAAAAGATTTCGGTTGGGCATGGGATAGACTGGCAAGGGCAAGGGACCCCGCGGTGGTGGCAAGAAACTGTCTGCGGTTCATCCCTGCATAACGGAGCTTGAAAAAGAGTTTGTCAATGCTCGCAATGAGATTTTCGGAAATCGCAGATTGAGGTTGCGGATTATAGGAATGGTTTTGCATTCTCAATTAATTCTTTCGCCCAACCTCATGACTGATCCAGCCACTTTTAATCATCCTAGAAAAAGTCGACTAACCATCCTGCTTACTTTGGGTGGTGTTTTAATGATCCCTGCGTTCTTTGCCTGGGTCGTGAATGTGGAGATAGGTATGCGGACCATCTTCCCCGGATGGAAACTTTTGGAAAGTATACTCCCGAGTTTTATCTATGACTCGTTCCTCATTTTCTCGGATGATCTAAGCACGATCAGTACTTTCATCCCTCTCCTGCTTATTCTCTATCCCTTTGTAATGGGCTGGAAGATTCTAAAACTTAAGGCGGAGCATGAGGGGGCTCTTTCCAAATTGGAGCATGATCCATACCCCGATAATTTCCCCTTCTTTTTAGTGATGCTTGGATTGGCGGGTACTCTTTATGGATTACTGATCGGGTTGGATGTGAGTGGGGTGAAGTCGATTGGCGATGATGCGGATTCTCCGGATCGTATTAAAAATGCGTTGGATCAGTTGCTTGGTGGAACCTCCACCGCATTGCTTAGTTCTTTGGTTGGCTTATTGGGAGCCTTTTTAGCGGCCAAACCAATGACCGCAGTTTTTCAATGGGCCGCCTGTTTGCCCAAGGTTGAAAGTGTGGGGCTTGGGGAGACCCTGGAAGGGTTGATCAGTGATATGAAAAGCCTCAGTGATTCGAGTCGTGAATTTTCTGAGAGGTTAAATTCCACCCATGTCCAGGAGGTCTCAACCACCTTGTCTGAAATCCGCACAGAGATGACTGGATTGAGGCAGGAATTAGCACACACAAACCAAATCATTGAGGGGTTGGGAGAAGCCCAGAAAGCTGGGCAGAATATGCTTGGTTACCTTGGGCAATTGGGAAGGTTGGAGAATTTGGAAACTTTGCTTGAACGAATGGGCAATGCGTATCTCACTGCGAGCCAGTCGAACGACCGGGCGTTGCAGTCCCTTCAGTCGATGGGAAGCAGGCATGCAGAAGATTCCATGAAGATGGAAGACGCTCTGCGCTCCATTGCTTCGACATTATCAGATGTGGAAACCGCTGGACGGGATAGTGCTGAACAGATGCGGGAAGTGGTTTCGCAACTCAATGAGGCCAATGAAAGCCTGAGGGCTGGAAGAGAACGGGCAGAAGTTCAAAGACAGGACACCATTGAACTGCTGCAGGGGGTTCGTCAGGATAGAAATGCAGATCGAAAAGCCCTAAGAAATGCCTTTGGGCAATTTATACAGTCCGATGATAAACCTACCACAGACCAATCGTAATGAGTGGTAGGGCAGGAGGTTCCTCCAATCTGCAGGGGTTGGACGATTTAATCCGAGGAAAGAAGAAGAACTCTCTTTCGCTCAGCCCAAATGATGCCCTCGTTCAGATCGCCCTGCCTTTGGTTCTGATCCTGGCGATTATTACCAGATTGATGGTAATCGAGTATACAGAGGCGATGCGCAATAAGGGCCCGCGTGTTTTGGAGATGTGGAAGCAGCAACTCATCCTGCGAATGGATACAGTGATGAATGATTGGGAGAAAAGTGCTGAGCTGGGAGCATTCCCTGACTTTAGTCGGGTACAATGGAAGGGTGCTTTCCCGGCAGATGAACGATTTAAGGCTCTTTGTGCTAGGGCTCAGGAGATGGATAACCGAAAAGTTTTGGAGGATGATATTTATAACCAAGCACTGGCTTATTCTCCACCTGTTGAGGATGAGGAAAGTGCGTCTTTCTTTGTTCCGGTGTACGACCCGGGTGCCAAGTACCAGCCTCAAAACGCCGATGAAATACCCGAGGAATTTGTGATCAATGAGGAGCGGAGAGCCTATGCGATGCGCCACATCGCGGACCGGGTATCGAAGTGGAAGGAGCAGGTGGAGGGCTTGCAATGGGCCGCGGTGGCTCAGTGTGCCGATAAGATGCCATTGAGTGCTGCGGGTGAATCTCCGGATAAGATATCCACCCAGCTAACCCGGGTGGCCAGCGAGATGAATAAACGCGGGTATCCCCTGATGAGTAGCGTGGTGGAAGAGTACGGGAAGCTGGGCGAATGAAGAATCGATTATCTTGCTTTGTCACCTTTTGGTTTTTTGTTGGGACGATCAATTTTTCCTGGGGTGCAGATCCTAAAGCCGAAGCAAAGCGTATGCTTACCTTGAGGGCTGCTGCTGAAAAGGCTCGGACTTATTTGCAGGAATCTGCGGATGTGAATGAAAAGCAAAACGATGCGGTGAGCACGATGCTTTCCAAGGAGATGCTCAAGCAGGTTGAGAAATTTAGTAGTAAAAAAGATGGGCAAGGACCTGGGAAGGAATGGTTATCTGGTTGGAGATTAAAGGAGTTGGAAAAGTCGGTGGACGGTGCCTGGGAGTGGGCCAAGGAGCAAAGTCCACTTCCGGTCAATCGGGTCGATGTGATTAAGCGGGCGACCAAGAACTGGGCGAAGGATGCTCAGGCAAAAGCAGGCGAGTTTGCTGAGAAAAGTATGACCGCTGTGTATGATAAAGCACGGCGTTTGGCTGCGGATGAGCAGCTCCGAAGCCTGAAGCAAAAGCTCAACTATCCAGACAAAGATGACTTGAATAAGCGTATATTGGGCTTGATCGGGGGAAATAAAAATAGGTGGTCTCCTTTGAATTCCACAGATTTTGAAAAACTGGATGGTTGGTTAAAAACAGTGGTGGGGAATGCAGGGCCTGTGTTTGAGGAATTGAACGAGGAGGTTGCAAAGATGTCTTCCAATTTGCGGCTGGAGGTGGGCAGTCAGTACCAAGCTCAGTACAAAAGCATTCAGCAGATGGTTGAGAAAAATGGATTCCCCAAGGAATTAATAACCCAAGAACAACTGAAGGCCCATTCACTCAATATACTGAAAAAAAATACGCCGGAAAATCTTTCTGCTAAACCACCGAGGTATGGTGTGTTTTCGGCGATGGAAAACCTCGTTGATAATGCCGCTGCCCATTGGGAAGCGAAACGTATGGAAGTATTTGCTAAAGCCAGGACTGATTGGCTGCCAAACAAAGATCAACTAGAGCAAGCCATTCGCGGAGACTTGGCCAAGCATGCCCCCTTAAAGGATAGCCTTAATCTTCTAACGGAAAAATTCCTATCTCCCGCGAATGAAAAACTTGCTTCTTTGTACGGCGGGAAACAATGGGGCAATTATTTTAAAGAGGCTTTGGCTAAGCACGATGGATTGAGGAAGAATGCAACCAACCTTTTTCGCAGTGTTGTAAGTGAAAGGATAAAACCGATTCGGGAGAAGATTGCAGGCGAACAGTTTACCGCTCATTTTTCTATGCTCACTGAAAAGAGTTTTCCTGATGAATCCATTGTTGTGCATTTCTTTCAGAAGGGTAAAAAAAGTGTAACCGACTTTAATGAGCTTGCAGATGGGCTCAATTTTCCTGTGTCTGTGCGTCCATCGATTATTGAGGAAACAAGATTGCTTGCGGGCGATCGGGCGAACCGGGGATTGGTACCTGCATTGGCTTCAATGGATAAGCAGGTGGCTTTGGTGCGTGAGGTGGAGAAGAAAAAAACGGACCAGCTGAAAGTGGAGGTTGAGCAAGGGCGACCCTTTGCTGAAATTCTCAGGGATTGGGAAAAAGAATGGGATACTCTTTGGAAAGTTGCTCAGCAAAAAGTTCCTGAGAGGTGGCGATCGAAGTTTAACCACACAGACAAAGAGCTGAATAAAGCAGTTCGTCAATTGTATGAAGGTATGCAAAACAATCCGGAGAGCACACCCAAAGATACCGTTGCGGTGAGAGAGGATGATCTTGGTGAAGAGCAGGAGGATACTCCCAATGAATCTGTTCCGGTCGAAAATGAACAGCCTGAGCAAGAGGATAAAAATGAAAAATCCGAGCAGGAATCTTTGCAGGGTATGTGTGAAGAACTGAAGCTCTATATTGGCTTGGCCGATGGAGTCTTTGCCTTTTCTGATAGCTCAGACGGAAAGTGCAGGATGTTGTTTGGAACCCCAGATGGGGTGGGTGCGTTTTCGGTGAGATTTGATCCACAACAGGTCGAAGCGGCTGCCAATCAAATATCGGAAAGTTTAAAAAAACCACTCGGATTGGTGCTGGATGGCAATGCCCGAATGGGGGTGAACCGTATCCTGCAATTATTTCAAGGAGAAGATCAGGGTTCGGAAATAAAAATGCTTTTCAAGGTATCCACACCTGCCGTTAGGCACCAAATGAGCATATTGGTTAGACAACAAGTAGAAGATGC
>JAQCIX010000052.1 GCA_027593365.1 Verrucomicrobiota bacterium | reverse complement strand
AGGAAATATGACTTACCATTTCTTGAGGATGAGAAGCAGGATACCGCGGCTCGAAAGAGCCAATATTCGGCTGAGGTAACTCGTTCCAAACTCGAACAGATCCGTATCAATTCGCTACTGAGACAAATTCTTCAAATTCAGGTTAGAATAGGATCCCAAAATGAATCTATTAGTTCACAAGACATTGATGACGATATAGCTGTAATCAAAGAATTTTTTGAAATTGATGCGATCGAGTCTTTCGGTGCCATTCCTTCTTTGAGACAAACCCTCTACGACTTGGAGAGTCAAAGAAGAGATTACCAAGAAACTGGATCGGGTTATCTGGAGCGCCATCCCAAAATGATTGAAAATGCCAGACAAGTTCAGTTGGTCAAACAAGCACTCAATAAAGAAGTTAAATCTGCGATTGAAGACCTTCGCGATAAGCACATCCAATTGAGTGCACAGGAAAAGGAATTTGCACAAGCTATGTCTAAAGTACAGGAAGAATCTCGAACCTTGAGTGAAATCGAAGAGAAGCTCAAGAATTTAGACAGACAGCTTTCAGTTGTGACTCGCACAACGGATCAAATTCATAACCGATTAAACGATGTAAGGATTGAACAAGCCCTACCAAGTGAGCAGGAAGAGCCTCTGAATAAAGAGCAATTTGCTTATCTTCCAGGAGCCCCTTTTACTCCGGATAAAGTGAAGATTAAAAGAGATGGAATTATGTTAGGTGCAGCAATCTTTCTCATCATACCATTTTTATTAGAATTTGTGGATAACCGAGTTAAGTCGCCTTGGGATGTTGAAGTGTTCATTGGCCGTGATCTTATTGCAGGTATTCCGAAAATATCTGAAGTGGAAGAAACGCAAAGACCTTTGATTGTTGGAAATGATTTAGATGATGGATTGACCGAATCTTTTCGAAGTATGTTTAGTCGAATTCAAATGAATTCCCTGAACGATTACCCCAAAACAATTTTAGTTACATCAGCTATTCCAAGTGAGGGAAAAAGCCTTATATCTGCCAATTTAGCCTACAGTTGTGCTAACCATGGTAAGAAAACGATTCTTATCGACTTTGATTTAAGGCGTCCTGGCATTCATAAATTTTGTAATATAACGAACGAGAAAGGTTTATTATCTCTTATCAATGCAGAGCAGGCGGACGATGCAGGCTTACGAGAGATGGCCCAGAATACGGTAACCCAAATCCACCCGAATCTATTTGTTCTTCCGTCAGGAGGTCGAACTCGAGCTGCTACTGAACTACTTGAGAGCAATGGATTTGATCGTATTCATAGAGTACTCAGAGGGATTGCAGATGTAATTATTATTGATAGCCCGCCGATTGGTTTATTCCCGGATTCCCTTGCGATGGCAAGAAAAGTAGAGGAAGTATTGTTCGTGACTAGATATGGTAAGGTATCTAGAAAAATTGCGAAGAGCCTTTTAGAGAGCCTAGATGAAACGGGAGCCAAAATCTTAGGGGTTGTCCTTAATGATTTACCTCAGAAGAAAACCCCTGGTTATTATTATTCGGGATACTATGGTTATGGATATTTTAGATATAAATATTATAATAAGTATTACGGCAGAGAGAAAGATGATGAACCACCAATTTCCTCTCCCAATGAAAAAAAATCTGTGTCTTAGAAAAGTTTGTTTATGAGCAGTTCCTACAAAACACTTGTAGTTAAAGCAAAGGGTATTCGAATTAAGGGCGACGATACGAGCAGTGAACTTGCCCTAGAAATTGACCGGAAATCAATGCAAATGGATAAAGAAGGATACAAATTACTGTCTATAACCCCGTCCCTAATGAGCGAAGGAGCACTCATTAAAGTGATGCTGACTTTCGTTAAAGAATAACTTTAATTTTTGTGAATTTCTATCAGACGATTGTTTTTGAAAAGTAACTCGATCCTCATCGGTAAAGAAGATAGACCATTATTGTTTACATACTCAATTCTGAGCCAATTGGAATCGTCATTGGTTAAGCTTGCTAAAATTTTATAGTCTATTCCGTACATCATGATAATATCAGACAGAGATTGCCCTAACTGAGCCTCTACGAAATTCCTCGACTGAAAGTTTACTTGTTCTGCTATTTTAACTCTTTGCTTTTGAAATATTTCTTCAGAGAATTGCTGATTTGGATCCCATCTCTTACAACTAATCATTAAAGTGAGTGGAAATAAAAACATGATTTTAAAATTCATTTCCATGGGAATTCCAAAATTGAAACCATATTACTAAAATTTCAAGAAATAATGAGATCAAATCATGGCAAAAATAGGGCGACGCCTGAAGAATTTCTGATTGTTCGTTTGATTCCGAATATTTTTACAACTGTTGGAATGTGTATTGGTCTCACGGGCATTCGTTTTGCAATTGAATCAGACTGGGAATCTGCAGTTATTTGCGTACTTGTTGCAGCCTTTTTTGATTTAGTGGATGGATTGACTGCTCGGATGCTAAAAGCCACCTCCAAGATGGGTGCGGAATTAGATAGTTTATCTGACGCAGTAAGCTTTGGCGTGACTCCGACAATTATTTTGTATCTATGGATTTTATCAATTTCTAATGTTTCTGATACTTACTTAGAAGGTTGGTACTGGGTTCCTTTTATCTTTTACACTTCTTGTTGTGTGCTACGTCTAGCGAGATTTAATATTGCGAGTCGGGAAATTGATAAGGAAGATCCAATGAGACCGATAAGTTACTTTGTTGGAGTACCATCTCCTGCGGGTGCTATCATTTTACTATCCCCTATTGTTTTCTCTGTGAATCTTCAGAGATTCGGAATCGTTCAATTTGAATATATCAATCCTCTCTTAGTCTGTTTATGGGTGATGTTGGTGAGCTTTCTTATGGTTTCAAGAATTCCAACCATTTCCCTTAAAAGTATAAAATACAGGATTTCTAATAGGAAAGTTATCTTTGTTTTGATTGCTGTTATACTTGGGGCAGCTGTTATTGTAAAAGAGCAATGGTTATCCTTAGCTATAGCGATTATGCTTTATCTTATTTCGATACCAGTTTTCTCAATTTATACAAAAAAAATTAATTCAAAGTAGGGTGCTACTTGATCTAATTTGTTTTAATCGTAGGGTTATTTTTTGGCGTATTTGAATAGGAAAATAAGAGGGCACCTCTTTATCTAAATGATTTGAAAAGCTTCTGATCATTTGTGGATCAAGATCTTCATTGGCGGTGACATCAAAATATTTAAGGTAACATTCGATTAATTTTTGGAAGAATTTTCTATTTCCAGGATTGGAAGCGTATGCAATATCAAGAACATTAATTTTTCGTACAAGCTCTGTATTGGAATCAAGTAATTCGGCCATTTCATAAAGAACTTCACTAGATTGTTCGTGAAGGCTAAGAATTCTTTCCAAAAAATGAAGAGCAGAAAATTTATCCCCCTTCTTCCTTTTGATAAGAAAAGCGGTGTAAAGAATCTCTTTTGATCTAGGTTCGTGAGTGAGGGCGATATGGATAGATTCTTCGGCCTCTTCGATTTTATTTAGATGCAAGTATGCTTTAGCTAAAAGATTTCTAAGTAGGGCTTGCTCCTCAAAGTTATGAAGAAATTGATTAAGGTAATGAACCGCTTTTCTAAAACTTCCTTCACCAATCAAGTAATTTGCGTGCAAATGAGCGGCATGGCAGTTCCCTGGATTTAGTTCAAGCGACCTTTTCAAATAATAGATTGGGTCGTAAGAGGGATCCATAAGATTGAAATTCTAGAACTTAAGAAGTTTTGGAATTTCGGTTTTTCTTTCTTCTTTTATCCAAAACCTTCTTTGCGCTCACATCCATTAGCAATACGGCAAGTTGATAATGACCCTCAGCAAATTTGGGATTAATTTTAATTACTTCCTGCAACGAATCAAAAGCAGCTAGATAATCTTCCTGCTTATAAAGCAGAAGGCCGAGTTGGTAATGTGATTTGTAGTTTTTTGGGTTAATCCGAATCGCTTCATTGAATT
Source organism: Verrucomicrobiota bacterium (assembly GCA_027593365.1). Classification (GTDB taxonomy): domain Bacteria; phylum Verrucomicrobiota; class Verrucomicrobiia; order Opitutales; family Seribacteraceae; genus Chordibacter. The sequence goes on along the minus strand of JAQCIX010000052.1, from coordinate 6,307 downwards.
GTTCATTCGCCCGATCTAGTTGTGGATCTATAATTAGAGTGCCATCTTTGCTCATCTTTTCCCCTTTAGCTAAAAGTTTACCAAAGAAGTAGTGACATTCGTCGTAGTCTGTTTTTATTTCTAAAGCTGTTTCAAAATTTCTTTCTGCAAGTTCGTATTCAGAAGGGGAGCTCGATAGGCGGGCTAAGTTGAAGTAAGCCTCTGCAAAGTTCTGATCCACATCAGTAGCTTTTTGAAATTGTATTTTTGCTTCATTCGCATCTCCGGATTTCTCTGCATGAAATGCTAAATCAAAATATGCTTCGGCAAAGTCAGGGTCTAACTCGAGAGCTTTATAAAAATGTTTTTTTGCTAAGTTAGGGTCTTCGTCCTCGGAGAGTATCTTAGCGAGATAGTAATGAGATTTTGGATTAGTTGGATCAAGTTGTAAGGAAAGCCTCAGGTTCTTTTCAGCATTACTATGATCTTCTTGAATAAATAGTAACCTTCCTAAATGAAACAAAGCCTTTGGGAAATCAGGATGACACTCAATTGCTTTTTTGTAATGGTGTATAGCTTTCTCATGATCCCCATTCAATTCAGAAGTTCTTCCGAGCAGATAGTGAGCCTTAGAGTAACTCGGGTCGATTTTCAGTGCATTACTAAGAAAAGATTTTGCTTTTGAATAATGTTTTTCCTCAAAGTGAATGCGAGCGAGGTTATAACAGGCTTTAGTGTGCAAACCGTCTATTGCTAGAACTTTCGAAAGATGGAATTTAGCATTTAATAAATCTTTTTTGTTTAAAACGGATCCGTCATTTTGGGTGGCTTTACCTCCCATCAGTAATTTAGCCAGATAATAATGAGCTTCTACATATTCATCATTAATATCAATTGCAGTTTCGTAGTTCTTCTTTGCTTGCTCAAAATCGTCAGGATTGGTTAAAAGTTGGGCTTTATGAAAATATGCAGGGGCATAATTCTGGTCTATTTCTGTGACTTTATCGAAGTTGTTTTTTGCTTCTTCAATATCATCTAATTGTATGAGGAGAAGAGCATAATTGAAATAGGTTTTTACTGAATTTGGATCAAGTTCGAGAGCGTTTAAGAAATGCTCCCTTGCCTCCTCGAGTTGATTTAGTCTTTGAAGTTCGATAGCAAATTCACATTCAGCTTCAGGAAAGGTTGAGTCTAAACGAACAGCTTTCTGAAAACATGAAATGGCAGCCTCAAAATTTTTCTCACTTTGGTATAGTATACCTAATTTGAAATGGGCATTAGCAAGGTTTGGATCTAAATCGATAGCTTTCTCAAGCAAGGTTTTGATTTCTTTTTCCATCTTTTACCAAGTTGGTTACTTGGATGTCATGACCCATACACCATCCCAATCTCCCTTGGGCGGATTTTTTTTCATATGAGCACATCGATCTAAGTAAAGCTGTGCAGCTTTATCATTCGGGTTAATTTTTTTGACTACATTGAATTGCTTGATCGCTTGGTCCCACTTGCCATCATTCCATGCTCGATAGCCATCATTAAAGCTGCCTAGGGCTTCAACCATATCTGGATACGATGTGTTGTCATGAAAATCCAATACTTCGTAAACTCCTACAGGTTCTGTTTTACCCTTCACGATTACATAGTCTACCTGTCTCGTACGATAGGTTGCCTTGACGGCTTTGTAAGTGAATTCGCTAATCAAAATATGAGCTCCATATTGTTTACATGCACTTTCTATTCTAGCAGCTAAGTTAACCCCGTCCCCAATAACGGTATAGTCCATTCTTTTCGGAGATCCTATATTTCCAGATACGATAGAGTCTGTGTTGATTCCCATGCCATGGTCGATCGGCATTTTACCTTCTGAAGCTCTGCGATCATTGAAGACTTTCAAGTCAGTCATCATTCGAATCGCAGCTCTTACAGCACGATCTGGGTCATCGTCGTGTGGAATGGGCGTCCCGAAGATACACATCATTGCATCACCGATAAATTTATCGAGCATTCCGCCTTCATCCGTGATGCAATCTACCATTATAGTGAAATATTCATTCAATAACTTAACGGTGCCCTGTGCACCAAGTTCCTCTGTAATCGTAGTAAAGCTTCTGACATCCGAAAATAAGACAGAAGCAATGCTTTGCTTACCTCCCATGACATCATCACTTTCTCCAGCATTCATAAGCTGGTCGGCGAGCTCTGGGTCCATGTATCTGGACATCGTTGACTTCATTCTTTTCTCGGAACTAATATCCTCGATCATGATCATCACGCCGAGGTTTTCGTTTTTTTGACCAAGGAGTGGAGTTATTGAAATATTGACCGAAAGTTTTTCACCTTGGATTTCAAGAGTGGCATCGAGGAACTCTTCCTGTTCCTCAACCGTATCAATTTTTTTGTAAAGCCATGAATTTTCCTGTCCCAATAGTTCTTCTATGGATGAGTTTAGAATATCATTGATGTGTGCTTGCCGAAATATTTTCAACCCAGCAGGGTTGCATGTTTTAATCAACTTTTCTTCATCAACTGTAAGCACAGCATCGTGCATACTGGAGAGGATGCTTTCTGAGTAGTTTTTTTGGTTTTGTACATCGTCAAAAAGTTTGGCGTTTTCAATTCCCATTGAGATTTGGGAAGTAAAAGCGGCTAACCTTTTTTCATCCTCTTGGTTGAATGATCCTCCGCGCTTATTCAAAACTTGGCTCACCCCAATGGTTTTGCCTTCTTTATTTAATACAGGCATGCATAGAATCGATCGTGTAAAAAACCCTGTTTGTTTATCAAAACTTGGATTGAAACGAAGGTCTGCGTATGCATGAGGAATATTAACAGCTTTTGCGGAAGTGAATACTGTACCAGCAATTCCAAGATGATTTGGGAATCTTATAACTGATTTTTCATCCAATCCTTCACCCACCTCTGTGTAGAGTTCATTGGTCTTCTCATCGTTGATGAAAAGAGTCGCTCTTTCACAATCAAGCATAGTTGAAATTGTGGAGATAATTTTCTGTAAGAGAGGGGTCAGTTCGAGTTCGGAAGAAACTTGTGAAACGACATCCAAGAATTCCAATTCCTGCCTGCGGGCCGCTTCGACTTGTTCCACAATAATATTTCCTTGAATTGCAATGGCAGCCTGTTCTGTCATTGCCTCAAGCAAGTCTAGGTCTTCTTGTGTGAACTCACCATCGATTTTGTTTAGTATTTGTGAAACACCAATTTTATCACCATTTACAGTTCTTAGTGGGGCACATAAAATACTTTTTGTCCGAAAACCTGTTCGCACATCGACGGCTTTATTAAAGCGATCATCTTTGTAGGCATCTGGGATGATAGCACCTTCATTGTGGGAAAATACCCACCCAGCGACTCCTTTGCTGTTCATGATTCTGATTTCCCGCCTAAAATTTCCTTGAGCGATTCGTGAATAAAGCTCTCCAGTCGAAGAATCATTTAGAAAAATAGTACCTCTTTCAGCACCGATTGTTGAAGTCGTAATCTTAACAAGCGTTTCTAGAGCCTCGTCCAAGCTTTTAGTTTTAGCTAGGTCAGTCGTTACTTGGAGCAGCATGTCAGAAAACCTCGAGGTTCTCTTTTTGGATTCTTGGGTGTTTGATTTAGTTGCCATTGTATTTTTCTAATTCTGATCGGAGCTCAATGATTGTTTCCCGAAGTTGACTAAATTCCATTTCTTTTAATTGGGCATTTTGTTGTATTTTTTCGTTATACCGCAAACTATTTTGGTCGATTTGCTCTCGTAGGGATCGCACCAAATTCCGGAAGTGGTTCACTTCACTGGCATTGGAGGATGTTAAATTTTGCTTATCTTCGGTGTGTTGCGCGGTTAAACTTTCGGCTTCTTTTCGAAGCTTTACAACAGTAGCCTTCAGTTGATGGATTTCCTTCTCGAATTTTTTATTTTCATCCTGAACCGCCACCTCTTTAGCTGTTTGCAAATAATCTAGCTTGTTGCGAAGATTTGCTAACGCTGCCTTAAGGGATTGGTTTTCCTGATTGAGAGAAGTCGTTGCCTTTTGAATATTTGATTCATTCTGAGAAAGGATCGACTCATTTTCATTTCTAAGCTCGAGTATAGTTTGCTTGAAGGAATTTGAAGTATTTTCTGATTCAGCGGTTTTCTTTTGCAATTCTGTTTGATGTTTAGCCTCTAGTCTATCGAAGTTTTCTCTAAGTAATGATATATTTCTTTTAAGAAGTTCATTCTCTTGCCCTAGAGATGCGGTATGAGATTGAAGTTTAGCCTCATTCTCAGATTCAAGTTGCTCGATTTGTTCACGCAGTTCGGATATCGTATTTCTCAGATCAAGAATTTCACCCGTTTTTTTGGATTCAAGGAATTGAATTTTGTTATCGTTCAAATCCTGTTGCTTTTGAAGTTCAGCACGAATTTTGGATAAGCTTTCCTTTAGAACAGAAATTTCAGAATTAGCACTGCTCAAAGCACTTTGAACAAGAGTTTCTTCGTTCGCTTTGGTTTGATCAATTTGATCACGCAACTGAGAGACTAAAGACTTCAGTTGATCAATCTCCTGATTAGAAGCCGCCGCGTTCTTTTGAATCAAAGAATCATATCTTTCTTTTTCTCTTTCGATCGAATTTCTAGACAAAACGAGAGATTTGCGGAGTTGCTGAATTTCCTGTTCTTTAACTCTAGCGAGTTCTTGTAAAGATTCATCTCTCTGAGAAAGGATCGAATCGATTTCTTCTCTCAGAGTTTCAATAGTTGAATGGAGAACAGTTTTTTCGGAATTGCTTTTTTGGTGAGCTTTTTGAAGTGCTTCTGCTTTTCTGATTTCAAGTCTATCGAGGTTTTCTCTCAGCAAGGACATGGAATCTTTGAGCTGTTTAATCTCTGCATTTTTAGAACTTACAGCCCGCTGAATCTCATCTTCATTGGATGCTTCCGCTTTCTCCAAATCTATACGAAGGTTGGCGATTGTGTCCTTTAAGTGCAGCAGTTCTTGTACTTTGGCATTTTCTGCGGTTTGAAGCTTATGCTCAAACTCACTTTGCCTTTGATCCATCTGCGATCTTGTATGTGCTAATGTGGCTCTGAGTTGTTTTATTTCCTGAAGATGCACTCTCTGCTCAGCTTGTACAGCTTCACTAATGCGACTGTCAAAGGACTCAATTTCATTCCTTAAATGGCTAATTATTTCCTTTAGGGAAGAAACTTCGCTTACATGAGCTTGCTGGACTTTTTGTAACTGTTCCTGGTGTCGCAAATTGGTAAGGTCGAGGCCATCTCTGCTTTTTTGTAAAGATTGGTGAAGGGCTTTTTTTTCTAAAATCAGATCGGCTGTTACTTTTTGGATCTCTTTCGATTTATCAGCTTGCGCATCTTCAAGATTATGCCGCAAGTTGGAGATCACATCATGTAAGGATTGGATCTCCTTTGAATGCAGGGACTGAACTTTAGCGATCTGATCATCTTTCCTAAACTCAATCTGACTTATCTGAGATCTCAGTTTTGAAGCCAGAGCTTGAAGTTCCTTGATTTCAGTTTGGTTTTGAAGTGTAGCTTGGTGGTTAGCATCTTGAAGCTCATTATTCTTCACCTCGAGACCTTCTCTTAGGCTGGAGACTAAATTTTTAAGATCAAGGATCTCCTTTTCTTTCGATGAGATTGCGGTTTGTCTTACTTCTTTAAGATTCAGTTCATTTTCTTCTAGTTGTAACCTTAAACTTTTAACTAGGGTTTTAAATTCCTTACGCTCGGTCACAAAGGAACTTTCCAGAAGTTGCTTATCAGTAGAATTTTGGAATGAAAGTTGTTCGTAATCAGCCCTTAATTTCCCAATGACTTTTTGCAGGTTGACTTCCTTGTTCTTAAAATCTTTTTCTAAGGATTGAATCTCCAATTCATGGAGCTCCAAACTATGGTCCAATTGATCACGAAGTGAACTTATAGTTTGTTTCAAGAAATTTAATTCGCGTTCGAGCGAACTAGTCTCAAGAGGGGGTAGAGGAGACATACTTTTTTTTTGTCAAAAAAAGTAAAAGGTGTAAATAAGAACCTTGCTCTACTTAGCGATGTCGCCTAGCCAAATTGTATAGGATTATGATCAATCTGAAATTTCTGATAATTATATCTATTTCCCTTCTATGGGCGTCTTGTACTGATCGAGCGGAAATGAATCCAACCAATGAATCAAGCATTAATCCCGAACTTGATATTGCTGCTCTAGTTTCCAGCCAAATGGGAGGTGGTCAAGAATTAGCATCTTTTTTAGATCAAGGGGAAAAAGTTCATGCCATCGATGTTTTAGATGGTGCATCCCAACAGCCATCTGTTGCGACTCGTCCCGAA
>JAQCIX010000051.1 GCA_027593365.1 Verrucomicrobiota bacterium | reverse complement strand
GCCCCGGTGACTACCTTCGGATTCCGTCTGCAGAACCGCTTGGCAAATCTGGCGGGGGCTGACCTGTCCCCAGGCAAGGTAGGGAGATAGACGGGAGGTGCCATCCACCGAAGGGTGATTCCTGCGGGTGGCGTAGGAATGGGTGACTTCCTCCACGGTCCGTTCGATTTGGTGATGAGCGGCTTCCTCGGATACCTCCCAATGCTCTCCGAGTTTATGATGCCATGGGTGTTCGGGTAGTAGGTTGAGCCCGTCCAAAGATGACATCATTGGCAAACCCTGGGCAAAGCTAAGTTTCTTTACCGCATAGTTTGCTGGTTCCCGGTAGATGATGGGACGGGATTTCCGCCAGTAGGGAGTAAATACCTGAAAGGGTTTGCCGGTTCCGTTCTTAGTCTCCCAGGGTTCCTGAAGCAGGGAGGAGTTGAAGGATTCGGTATTAATACCCTGCAGGTCGCAAGCTTCCTCCACCGCTTCCTGTGTGGCAATGCCCGCGGGGTCGTAGCACCGGCCATAAAAGATTTGGTCCGCCTGGTAAGCCTGGGCAAGTTCGGGCAGTACCTGACCCGCCTTGCCTCGTGCGAGAATGAGGGAACCACCAAGCTTGGTGATGGAAGAACTCAGGCTGGCGAGCGAGTGGTGCAACCACCAGCGGGACGCCGCACCTGGCGACCAATTCCCCCCTTCTTCCTCGTCCCAGATAAAAACGGGAATGATTTCCTTGTTTGCCTGAAGGGCGGCGTCCAGTGCGGGATGGTCGGCGAGGCGTAAATCTTTACGGAACCAAACAATGGCCCGTTGGCCGTGCTGGGAAGAAGAGGTGGCGGTCATTACCCTACTTTGACGCGGGACATTCCCCCGTCAACCTTGAGAATTTGCCCGGTCATGGAGGCCGCGCCGCTGGAGTGCAGAAAAAGGGCAGTGGCGGCCGCTTCCTCCACCGTAGGTAATTTTTTCAACGGATGGCGCCCTTCGATCATGGGGATCATTTTTTCTCCTCCAACCATGGCCAAACCCATCTCCGTTGGGGTGAGGGTGGGGGCGACCAGGTTGACCCGTACCTTGGGGGCGAGTTCAGCGGCGAGAGCGATGCCGAATCCTTCCAGCCCTGATTTGGCAGCAGAGATGGCACAGTGGTTGGGTAATCCGGTGCGTGCGGCCACCGAGGAAAAAAGAACAATCGATCCGGAAAGTTTGGGGAGTAAAGATTGAATCAAGGTGAAGGCATCGAGCACATTGGTTTGATATGCCTCGAGAACTTGTTCGGGGCGTAGACGCTTGAGCGGGCCAAGCACCACTTTTCCCGGACAATAGGTGAGGGCATCGATTTGCTCAGGCAATTGATCGGCAAAGGAGGAGGGATCCGAAACATCCCCGGTAATCCACTGGCAACCGGCGGGCATGGATGCAGGAGGAGTGCGTGAAAGGGCATAGACTTGGTGTCCGGCAGCGATCGATTGATCGACGAGTGACCGGCCAATTCCGCGGGATGCACCCGCAATTAAATGCGTACTGGGAGTGGATTGATTACTGATTTCCATTTAAATGAAACGATTGTTTGATTCTTTTGGATCATTTTTTTACCTGAACGGCTTGCTCTTTTTGAATTCTGTTACATATTTCAAAGAGATAAGAAAATGACAAAGCAAGGAGGAAGAAGAGACGGAGCCGGAAGACCGAAAGGAAGTAACCAATACGGAGAGCCCACTCGGCCGGTGAGACTCCCTGTCAGCCAAATCGAAAGAGTGCTTCGCTTTGTCCGAGAACGCGAGCACGAACTTCCTCTCTATGCCTGCGGGGTGTCGGCGGGTTTTCCTTCCCCAGCAGACGACTATGCCGAGGGTGCTCTCGATCTCAATGCCCACCTCGTCCGCCAACCAGCTGCCACCTTTTTTGCCCGAGCCCGGGGGGACTCCATGATCGGGGCAGGTATACATGATGGTGATTTGCTGGTGGTTGACCGTAGCCTGACAGCGGAAGATGGAAAAGTCGTGGTGGTCTCGATCAATGGCGAACTTACGGTCAAAAGAATGCGCCGAGAAAAGGGCATCACCTGGCTCATTCCGGAAAACCCAGACTACCCACCCATACGATTTCAGGAACAGGACGAAGCCCATCTCTGGGGAGTGGTCACCAATGTGATCCATTCCCTGTGATCGCCCTTGCCGACTGCAATAATTTTTATGTCTCCTGCGAGCGGGTCTTCCGTCCGCACCTACGCGATCGTCCGGTCATCGTGCTTTCCAATAACGACGGATGTGCCGTGGCCCGCTCCAATGAGGCGAAGGAAATCGGGGTACCGATGGGGGCTCCGTACCACCAGATCAAAAGCCTCTGTCAGCGAAACGGTGTACAGGTGTTTTCATCCAACTATGAATTGTATGGGGATATGTCCGGGCGGGTGGTATCCGTCCTTCGCCGCTTTGCCCCGGAGCTCGAGGTCTATTCCATCGATGAGTCCTTTCTCAATTTTTCCGGGCTAGCAGACCCTCTTGAGCTTTCGGTGCGGATGCGTCGCACAGTGGGGCAGTGGACCGGTATACCTATCTCTGTCGGCCTAGGTCCGACCAAGACCTTGGCCAAACTGGCCAATCGTTTGGCCAAGAAAATGGGTAGTGGGTGTATGCAGATAGAGGCGGGTGATCTTGATGCCCTTAGCCGGGTAGCGATTGAGGATGTCTGGGGGGTGGGCCGTCGGTTGGCCGTTCGTTTGCGGAGAGTGGGGGGTCTCACCGCCCGGAGTTTTCTCCAGGTTCCTCCCTCGGTGGTCCGTTCCATAGGAGGAGTTACCCTGGAGCGAACCTGGCGGGAGTTACACGGTACGCCCTGTCTCGATATGGAAGAACTGCCCCCCGCCCGAAAGAATACCTGCTGTTCCCGGTCCTTTGGCAAACCGGTTACCGGACTGGTGGAGTTGGAAGAAGCGGTGGCGAACTATGCGGTGCGGGCGATCCGCAAGGTGCGGGCGGAAGGTTCCTTGGCTTGTGGCATTCAGGTGTTTGTTATGACCAACCGCTTTCGCGAGGACCAAGCCCAGTACTCCAATGCCCGGGCCCTTTCCTTGGATGAACCCACAGATGATCCCATCCGGGTGATCCGTCGGGCCAAGGAGTTGTTGCGTTCGATTTATCGTCCCGGATATTCCTACAAAAAAGCGGGCGTTATTCTGCTCGATCTCGTGTCCTCACACTCCCGTCAGGGTTTGTTGTTTGAGGACTTCGGGAACGACCGCACCCGTGAGTTCGTCGATGCGGTGGAGGAGGTGGCTGCCCGCTATGGAACCATGGGTGGATTTTGGGCGGCTCAGGGAATCGATCATTCCTGGCGGATGCGCCGGGAAATGCGCACCCCACGCTACACGACTCATTGGTCGGAAATTCCGGAGTTCGGATAACAGGCTTTATATGGAACCTCTTATTTTCCCCAGTCAAAGCAGGCGATCTCCTCGCCGTTACGGGCGATCAGATATCCATCGATAAGAGCGGGTCCGTTCCAGCATCGGGCGTCGCTGAGTAGGGCTCCGGAAAAGACCTCGCGGAAATTTTCCGGGTTGGCATCGACCACGCTGAGTACGCCGGTGTTCCCGAGGATGATCAATTGTTCACCGCAAGCGAGGATACGTCCGTAGCCGTATTTTTTCCCACGCCACTTTAATTGGCCGGTGCCTGCCTCGATACAGACGAGAAGGTTTTCACTGAATCCATACAGGTGTCCGTCCTTGAGCACAGGGTTAGAGAATTTTGCCTTCAGATCCTTGGATGTCCACTGGGACTCCAGTAGGTAGGCACCGTTTTCGGGTGCCCGGGAGAGTGAGATGCATTCCGCTCCTTTACCATAGCCTGCCGCCAGCAGGAAGGAATTGTCGGACAGGGCGATGGGTTGAACAATCTGGGCATTGTTCAAAAAAATCTTCCAGGGGTACTCCCATCGGGTCTTACCGTTATTCGGATCGAGGGAGACGATCTTTCCAGTGACCGCGGTGATTAAGTGATCCTCCCCGAGAAGAGGGAGAATGGTCGGAGAAAGGTAGACTCCTCGGCCGGACAGTTGGGACTGCCAAAGCAATTTCCCAGACTGGGAGGAGTAGGACTTAACCGCACCGTATTCTCCGCCTGGATTAATAATTACCTGTTCTTTCCAGATCAGAGGAGAGGCTGAAATTCCCCACTCTGGGAAGTCGTATCCCTTCTCAATGACTGAGGTCTTCCACATTGTTTTTCCCTTGTCGGGGTCGATGCAAGCAAGCACTCCATTGGAGAAAAGAGAATAGATCTTCCCATTTGCTAGGGTGGGGGTAGAGCGCGGGCCTTCCCCGCTCATCATGTCATCCCAGCGGGTGGTTTCGCTTACCTCCCAAAGTTCGCTGCCGTCGCTCAGGTGGCGGGCAGTGAGGCATTCTCGATCGCCTTTTTGTTCAAGGGTAATGACCTGTTGGTCGTGGGTGATGATGGAGGAGTGACCCTCCCCGCATACCCTCTGCCATCGCAGTGCTGGTAATTCAGTAAAAGGTTGGTGTGTGGGTGCGAGCGGAACATGGCCGTCTCTCTGAGGTCCGCGGAACTGAGACCAGTTACCAGTAATTTTTCTAAGAGGGTCTCCTTGATGGGAGGAAGAGTTTTCGGGTGCCCCAGCGGGTGAGGTTAGACCGATGTGGGGAACCATGCCTCCCCGCCATTCCATTTGCACGCAGGCGGCAAGGGAGAGAATAAGGATACTTGCGACTGCCCGTGAGAAGAGAGGCACCGGGATAGAAAGAAGTAAGAGCGTGAACTTAGCCGGCGAGGGCGTCCTCGATTGCCTTGATTAGTTTCTTAGATGAAGGAGAGGTCATACTACCGAAACGTTCGATGGCCTGCCCATCTTTACCGATTAAAATCTTGGTAAAGTTCCACTTCACATTCCCTTTGAGTGGACCGTTCTCACCGATGATGGATTCGTAGAGCGGGTGGCGGTTCTCTCCGTTGACCTCGATCTTGGAATACATCGGGAAAGTCACCCCAAACTTGAGCGAACAAAACTCTTTGATCTCCCCCTCGCTGGCGGGTTCCTGTCCACCGAACTGGTTACAGGGAAACCCACAGACTACCAGTCCCTTGTCCTTGTACTGCTGGTACAGTTCCTCCAGGCCCTTGTACTGCCGGGTGAAACCGCACTTCGATGCCACATTGACCAGCAAGAGCACCTTGCCTTTGTGGGCAGAGAGGCTGGTTTTTTCTCCGTCTATATCGAGGAGTTCGTGATCGTATACAGTGGCGGCGGATGCGGTGCTCATAATGGATGCAAGAAGGAGGAGGATCAATTTCATGGGTTTTGGAAAGGTTGGATTGTGTCAGATTCTTGGGTTCTCAATCGGATGGGCAAGTGAATTTCAGATCTTTTTAAAAACCAGGGAATGTAGGGGCCGTCCCAGTAGACAGCGTAGGGATCTCCAGCGGCTTCATAATCAGCCTGTTCTCGAATCCAACGAACGAGGCGGTCCCGGTTTTCGAGGAAGTTTTCCTCGTCGTAACTGCCCCGTATTCCAATGGCGAGCACCTGCATAGGTTCGAGTTCTTTAACCTCGACCGTATCGGTATTGGGGCGGGATTTATTGGCATCTTTTCCGCCGACGAAGAAGCGCATTTTGCCCGGTTCAATCTCCGCTTCCACCGGGGTGGTCATAGAAAGATCATGCTTCGAGATGTAGCGAAAGAGGGTGCGGAAAAGTCCGTTGTTTTCGGAAAAATAGGATTGGCCAGCATTTGCTTCCAGGGCCGTTCGGGCCGGAAGTTGCAAAATTTTGATTTCCCCAACAGGAGTTTTTTCATGCATGGCTTCAAATCCCATCAAGTTGAGGGTGAAGAGTAAGAATGGAAGAGCAAAGATAAATTTGATGTACACCATTTATAGATCGTCCAAAACCTGTCCTTGGATCAATCGCAAAGTGAACAAGACTAACGAATGACTCGGAAGGTCAGGTTGATCCGTGGGCCGATTGGTTTGGCGGTGCGGGGAATCTCGTGCAACCAGTGGTGCTGGGTCGGTCCCTTCATTAACAAAAAACTGCCGTGCTGGAGAAGGATCTCCGCCTTGTGCCCGTTCTCCTTGTGTTTTTTATGGCGGAGCTTGAACTTTCTTTCCGCCCCTAGGCTAACGGAGCCGATCACCGGGTTTTGCCCGAGTTCTTTCTCATCGTCGCTGTGCCAGGCCACCCGGTCTTTTCCATCCCGGTAATAATTGATCAGCACGGAATTGAAGGTCACGCTCGCGTGCTTTTCGATCGCCTGTTTGATCTCGATCAAATCTTCGGTCCATGGTTTCGGGTTCATGTGGATACCAGAATAGGCGTAAGATTTCCCGGGGTCCCCGTACCAGGCTTCCAGTCGGGGAACCAGGCTTTCTTTGCCATAGAAGCGGATCGTATTCTGGGTCCATTCAATCTTATCTTTCAAGTTAAGGAGTAAGCGGTCGGCGGTTTCCTTGCAAAAAAATTGAGGATGGTAGTGAAGGTCGGCATCGGGAAGATCGAAATGTTCAACTTCCTCCGCGAAAAGGGATTGCTGGCTCATGGTTAGTCAGTCGGGCAGACGGAATAGAAAGAGGGTACTCGGTTCCAGGATGGACAGGTTGACGGTTTCGTCGAGGTTTTCGATGCTCATGCCGTCGGCCTTACCCAGTTCTTGCCCATTTGCTTCCAGGGCTCCCGACACCACCTGAATCCAGGCATGGGGCAGGGAGATGGCGGGCTCGATGGAGAGGGATGCACCGGGGTCCGCCTGCCCAAAGGAGAAGGTTGCATCCTGGCGGATTTGAGTTGATTTATTCGCCCCGTCTCCCGAAAACAGCAGGGTCCATCCGTTGGGGTTCTCCCGTCCGGCGAGCTTTTTTTCCGCGTAGCGGGGGTCACCCCCTGACTGATTGGGTAGCATCCAGATTTGATAGAGTTCAGTACGGTTTTTCTTGGATGGATTAAACTCACTGTGGGTCACGCCCGATCCGGCACTCATGTATTGCAGGTCGCCCGGACGGATGACGGATCCGTTACCCATGCTGTCCCGGTGCTCCAGTTCGCCGGAAATCACATAGGTAAAGATCTCTGCGTCTTTGTGAGGATGGGTTGGGAAGCCTCCACCGGGTTCGATGATATCGTTGTTCATAACGATCAAGGAATGAAAGCCACAGTGCTCTGGGTCGTAATAATTGGCAAAGGAAAATGAAAAATTTGCATGCAACCAACCGTGCTCAGCGGTGCCTCGGTCTTGGGCTCTTCGAATCCTACATCTCATAGGTGGATACACTGTTTGTTATTTGAGGACTGCCCAAACAGAATGGCTGAAGATATCGGTCTAGCCATTGAGAAGGACTGCAAGATTCTCGGACTCTGCGTCTATGTGCATTCGTACCGTTTCCCGAGCACCTTCATATTCTTCTTCGGTCATTCGATTTCTTTTAAGAAATCTCTCGGGCAGGGCTTCAGAAAGGGCCGAACCGCTATTCCCAAATTTGAGTTCTTTCACCATGTGATTAGCAAGCATCACCAGATCAATCATCTTATGAACATCTGGATCCTCTACATTAAGCCTGGAACTCTTACTAAAAGTATGATGCCAACGGGTAGTATTTTCGACCACCGAGGAAATGCCCCATTTTTCAACAATCATGGAACCGATAAGATCGTGTTGAATGTGGCCAAGAGCTTTTTCGGAAAACCATAGGCTTGTTTTATTTTTTATGGAAAATTTAACCTCTCTAAGAAATTCCTTCTTTAGGAATTTAATTTTAATGACTTTTCCCAGGTCGTGTAAAAGTCCGCAGGCGTAAGCTTGTTCAGAAAACTCGCAATCGAATCTTTCGGATAAAACGGAGCATGCAATGGCAACCCCACAACTATGTAACCAGAGACCCTCTAATTTGAAACGATCTTCCCCGTCGCCGTCCAAAAAGGTGTCCAGGACAGAAGTGGAGAGAAGGGTCTTTCTGACATTCTCTGTGCCGATTCGAAGCACTGCATCATTCATATCGGTAATCCGGTCTGTTCTGCCCTGACGATATTCTACCGAATTTGCAATTTTTAGGATTTTTGAAAAGATCGACTGATCTTTCCTTATAATATCACAAAGAGCAAAACTTGCAGCATCAGCATCCGATATGATTTTCATCATATCTTGCACGAGCAAAGGAATGCTTGGTAAATCCCCTGCTACCTTTCGGATGATGGCATCATATTCATCAATCTGATTAACGGTCATGTTTGGGTAGTGCATTTGGGAAGTTATGATTCTATGGTTAGGCTATCAATATTGCCTTTTCAACGAATAAATAGGTACTTTTAGAATCTTACTTAACTTGTTATTTACGCCTTAAACTTTGAAGATTGCTATTCTAGGTGCCGGAATTTCCGGTTGTGTGTGTGCCTCGCAACTAGTCCGTGCGGGTCATGAAGTAACGGTCATTGAGAAGGGCAGAGGGGTAGGGGGGAGAATGGCCACCCGCCGTATGGAGGGTGCCCGAATCGATCATGGTGCTCAGTTTTTTACCACCCGTGATCAAAGATTAAATAAACTTAATCAAATTTGGCTTCAGGAAGGCCAGGTAGTGCCTTGGTATGATCAAGTGCCCGGGAGAACGGACCTCCCAACCGATATGAGATACAGAGGGAGAATTGGGATAACTGGACCGGCGAAGTCCCTTACCAAAAGTTGCGATTTAGCTCTCAATTTTTTTGCGGACCGAGTTGTGCGTGAACAAAAGTGGAAAATATATGAAAGGGATGGAGAAAATCGCGTTATCCATGCGGATCACTTAGTGATTACCATTCCCTCGGTTCAGATGCTTGAATTATTGAACCGTAGTTCACTAGACCTAGGAAAAGAAGCTATGTCTGGTCTCGGGAAAATCCGCCACACCCGTTGCCTGGCTCTTTTGGGTATTCTGGATCGTCCTTCCCGATTGCTTCATCCAGGTGCGGTGACCCATCCTGCAAATCATATCGACTGGTTGTCGGACAATCAGGTCAAGGGTATATCGGATCGGCCCGCCCTTACCCTGCACGCCTCGGCGGAATTTTCGGATCACAACTGGGAGACTCCGGTGGAAGAGTGGGCACCTAACCTGATTGCTTCTGCTCAAGAGGTTCTGGGTGCTGAAGTGGTCTCTTATGTCTCGCACCGGTGGGGATTTGCCAAGCCAGTACAGACCTTTGGGGCGACCCATTATCACCAGCCTGAGATTGGTCTCACCCTGGCAGGGGATGGATTCGGGGGCGAGCGTGTAGAGCGAGCAGCTATTTCCGGAATGGAAGCCGCCGCCGCGATTAATAAAGAGAATCCCTAGAATCGAAATCGATACCCGATTTCGAAGCTCGGAGCACTTTTTAAATCCTGGTCGGATTCCACCCCGTTTGTATATTTTAAAGCTACTTCTCTGCCCAGTTCAGCCCCGATGGAAGCAAACACTCCATGTTTTTCTGATGGGTTCCACTGAAGGGTGGTGTACAACCGATAGGCGGTCATCGCAAACTCAGGGTCATTACCTCCTGTATATTGTCCTTCTGTTTTCCAACGGTTGCCGGAGAATTGACCCCCTAAAATCCAATCGACTGAATCAGACAAGCTATATCGGTAGCGAATAATTGGTCCGGCGAAAACCAAATCCATTTGATCGGACGGTTCCCACATAAAACCTATGGCAGGAAGGAACATATCATCATCAAATCCAGTGGAGTAGAACGCACCAAAAATCCATTGAAAGGTCTCACTTTTCTGCCATCTCACCCCTGCTAAGGCCATATAATTCATGGCATCACTTCCGGTAGCATCAAAATCTCCAGCCATTCCTGGAACAAAAAGAGCAATTCCCTTGAGCGTATCGGAATAGTCCTTACTCAGAAATAGGGCCAGTTCAAGGGACTGTAAGTGATCCTCCATAAGAAAGGATGAGTCGGAAATATCTATGTCCGTACTTTGGTACCGTAGCCCAGCCCCGAAGGACCAGTCGCCTCCGTCGTGATAATAAAGTGGGGTCATCAGTTCCCACTGACTGCCTCCGATCTCTACATTGGTACCCTCGACTTTGCGGTCTGGAGATGATCCATAGGAAATTTTAATCGCAGCCGAGTCTGAGATGAAGTCCTGGGCAGTGAGCACAAGATGACTGGCGATAAGAGTAAAAATAAGGGCAATTTTTTTCATTTAAGAAAATTAGGGTGCCAATTGGCTTAGGTCAAGCTGGTTGCCCCATCTACAAATTGTGATACTATATTGTTCATGCATCGACTTTTCCAACAGCAAACCTTGCCAGTAACTCGTGAAGATCTCTGGGCTTTTGTATCGGTTCCTCAAAACCTAAATCAAATCACTCCCC
>JAQCIX010000050.1 GCA_027593365.1 Verrucomicrobiota bacterium | reverse complement strand
AAAGAAGGCCCTTGAGGATGGGCATTTATCAGGAACCACCCAGCACCACAAAGTGGGCTTTCCGCTCCATCGCGGAGGTGGAAGAATCTGCATTGGGGGTGGCGAACTCATCCCCCATGGAAAGCACATCTATGCGGTTTCCGTCTGCTCCTAAATCCACCAAGTATTGCTTAACACTCGACGCCCGGCGGTCTCCGAGAGATTTGTTGTAAGCTGGGGTGCCTTTCCAGTCGCAGTAGCCTTCCACCAAAATGCGGGCATCGTTATTGGAACTCAAATAAGTTGCAACCTGTTGGAGTTTGGTGCGCTCATCCGAACCGATGTTGTACTGATCAAAGCCAAAAAAGATTGGCTCAAAGGGACGCTCGCCATTGGCCAGGTTATCGCTCCAGAATGGATCCTGGGGGGTGAGCCCGTCTCCGCTTAGTCCGGTAATGGTTGCACCCACGGGGGAGAGCAATTCCTCGCCCTGCTCGCCGTCTGCGCCACCGTTGACAAAGGTTCCACGGTTTCCACCCTTAAGCAATGCCGTATCTTCTGGGGACAAAGCCTGCTTTTTGGAACAACCAATAAATCCAGCTGACAAAATTGCCATGCATACTATCCACACTTTTGTATTCATTTTATTATCTCCCGCTTTTGAATGTTTTGATTAAGACCCATCATCTTAACCATCCTTAGTATTTCCTTGCACGCGTTCTGATGTTCGTCAAATGGAAAAGGGGTAACTGATGGAATATTTTTTAATCGATAATGGATCTCTTCGGGCCGGCTCTGTTTTGCAGATGCGTGAAATTGCCCAAAATCTGTCTGCCCGGACCGGGCATTCGGTTCGCCCTTTTGGTCTGATGCACTCCCATAAAGTGGCCCCATCCGAACTCGGTGGACTCCCCGGCCAGTCGATGCAGGAGTTTTTAGCCTCGGAAAGAGCGGATGAGGTGGATGAAATTCGTGCCTTACCTTTCTTTCTCGGACCCAGTTTGGCGATTACTGACTGGTTGCCGGAAAACTTGGGTTTGTGGAAAGAAAAAACGGATTCGAGGAAATTCCGGATCCTTCCCCCGTTGTACCAGTCCGGAGATGATCGTTTGGCCCAGGCGATGAGCGAGCTTTGCCAGCAAGCTATGAAAAATGCGGGTTTTCATAATCCTTATGTGGCAATGGTGGATCACGGCACCCCCTTGCCTGAAGTAAACCAGGTGCGGGAAGAAGTTGGCGGGAAAGTAGAGGAGTTCCTTGGCGGATCCGTGGGTGGTTTCTCCACCTGTGCGATGGAAAGGCGCCCGGGCCCAGAGTACGATTTTAATGACCCACTGCTGGAGGACCTGTTGGCGGAGTGGTTTGCCAATGGCGTGCGGGAGGTTGTGCTTTCCCAGTTTTTTTTACTGCCGGGCAGGCATGCCGGGCCGGGCGGGGATTTGGCCCAGATTTGCCAGCCCCTGATCGATCAGGGCATGAAGATTATTCGGGCGGAAAATCTGGGCAAGCATCCCTTGATTATCGATATCCTCAGAGATCGAATCGCGGATGACCTCTCTGACCGTGGCGTACTTTTAAGCGATCAGTAAGATACAGATACCAAGGAGGAGGCAGCCTGCGAACCGGCGTACTTTCGTCCATTGGCTCACACTTCCCTCGCTCAGGGCAAGCTTCTTGCCCAACCAGGCGACTAGAAGGATGGTCCAAAACCCTCGGCTGGAGTAGACCACATTGACTTCAGTGGGTACACGGTAACAGGCAATAGCGGTGGACATGAGAACGGCCTGAAGGGCGATCAGCACTCCACTGGTCCAAACCCAGTTGTCCCCTGGCTCGCTCCGACGAAAAAGAGCTTCCTCCTTCCATGGGATTAACAGAATGGAAAGGACACCGAGCGAGCCAAAGATGCAGAAGAGCATACGCACAGGATCGGTCTGATGACTGAAGTGGGGAACCATCGAATCAAGAAGGCTGAAGGAGGCCGCCGAAGCCAGGGCGAGACCAATTCCTTTCAGGTTGGTGAACCCTCCGTGCCGGGCAGGCCACCCAATCAGAGCAACCGCAATCGCGGTCAGTCCGGCAGCCCACCAGGTGGCGGGCGGAATGGGAGAGTCAGAAAAACCAAGTACGACCAAAAAGAAGGCCACGAGAATGGATTTTACCCCCATCAGGGGAGATACCATCGAAGCGTCGCCTGCCCGCAAAGCCCGGAAAAGAAGGGCCTGGGCCAGTAAAAAGATCGAACCCAATCCGGCACCGATTCCAAGTTCACGGAGGCTGGGCCAGCCAGAAGAAAGAAAGAGGTGGGGGATGAAGCAAAGGGAGAGGATGAGGTTGGAAAGGATGACTGCACGCACCTGTCCGCATCCCAGTTCGAGTGCTTTTTTCCCAGCGATTGCACCGGCTGCATAGATCAGTCCAGCCAATAAGGCCAAGAGGTATGCGTCCCAATCTGTGGTGCTGGCCATTTTAAAATGAAGTTTTTTTAAATAAAATGATGAGGTGGTGGTTAGGGAATTAGGCAGGTTGGGGAATAAGAGCAATCTTCATTAGAGGATGATCGTTTGGTTGTGGTGCATTGGCAGAGTCTCAGAAAAATATTTAATTTGGCTACAAATTTATATGGTCACTTGATCTGTTTTATGCAGAAACTTGGCTGAAGTAGATGATTGCCCGAATCTCCATCCTGTTTTTTGTGCTTTGTGCGGATGTTCTCACCGCAGTGGATGGGATTGATTATGAGAAACAAATTTTACCGATTTTGAAAGAGCGGTGCTGGGAGTGTCATCAGGCGCCCTATGAAAAAAATGGCAGAACTTACAAGCCCAAGGCCGGGTTGCGGATGGATGGGTTGGCCCATTTGATGTTTGGTTCCGACGAGGGCGAGGTGCTGGTTCCCAACCACCCAAGTAAAAGCCCAATCTATAACCGGGTAATTTTACCGAGTGCGGATGATGACCGGATGCCCCCAAAGGGCGATCCATTACCTTTGACTGAGCAGGAACTGATCCGCCAGTGGATCGGGCAGGGGGCCGATTTTGGTGCCTGGGTCGGAGCCACCGATGGTCTGGATAAATTGGTACGAAAAGATGCCCATCTAAATCAAAAAATACCAGAATTTGTGAGCTTTTATCAGGAGCTTGGAAAAGGGGTTTCCTCTGTGGATGATGGATGGATTAGGGAGGCCCATGAGAAGAGTGGGTTGTTCATCCGCCCGATTGGCAAAAAGAGCCCGCTCTTAGAAGTTCGGGTGGTCACCCTGCATGTTGATGTGGGCGATGAACAAATTCGAGGTTTGATCAAAATAAAGGATCAGATTGCAAAACTGGATTTGCGTGACACCTCCATTTCCAACGAGGCATGTAAAACCATATCCAAATTTGAGAATCTAATTGAGCTCAATATCCGCGGATGTCGAATCGATGACCGTGGAGCAAGAGAGCTATCTGCGTTGAAAAAAATTAAAAGGATCAATGCCGGGCTCACTGATATTGGGAGCGATGGATTGGTCCAGCTTTCTAAACTTTCGAGCCTGGAGGATTTAAACCTTTGGGGGTGCAAGGCCCTTACAAAGAAAACCGACGGTTCAGTGGAGAGCCGCCCAGGGTTACGGGTGCTTTATTAGGATTGTTTTCGCATCGCACTCACGGTGCTCGATCTGTAAGTTAAGCCGGTGATGAAAAAAGATCTACCTGCCATTCAAAAAGCCCTCTGTTATGAGGAGTATGGGGATCCTTCCCGGGTTCTTACCCTTGTGGATAGACCCGTTCCAGAGCCAGGGATGGGAGAAGTGTTGGTGGAGATGCAGGCGAGCCCAATCCATCCCTCGGATATGGGTTTAATTCAGGGGTCGTATGGCCGGTTGCGTACTCTTCCTTCGGTGGCGGGCAGGGAAGGGGTGGGGACCGTCGTCCGGGTGGGCGAGGGAGTGGATTCCAAGGTGCTGGGCCGTCCGGTAGCCCTGGATGGCGAGACAGGAGCGTGGCAGGAGTACCAAGTGCAAAAAGCGGAAGAACTGATTCTCTTTCCCGCATTGGTTCCTTTTGAGCAACTCGCGGTTTCTCTAGTCAACCCCCTGACAGCTTGGCGATTGCTCAATGATTTTGAATACCTCAATGCTGGGGATGTAATTGTGCAGAATGCCGGGAATTCGGCGGTCGGCCAGTCAGTCATACAGCTGGCCAAAAAAATGGGAATCCGATGCGTCAGTCTGGTGCGAAATCCATTAAGCCTTAATCACCTCAAAGCCCTGGGTAGCGATGAGGTCTGGCTGGATGATGATGATGTGCCCGACCGCATGAAAATATACTCATCCGGGAAGGGGGCA
Organism: Verrucomicrobiota bacterium; assembly: GCA_027593365.1. GTDB lineage: Bacteria > Verrucomicrobiota > Verrucomicrobiia > Opitutales > Seribacteraceae > Chordibacter. The sequence goes on along the minus strand of JAQCIX010000050.1, from coordinate 6,037 downwards.
AAACTGGCCTTGAATTCCGTGGGTGGGCGGAGTGCCCTGCGACTTGCCAGGTGCCTGTGCCCGGGTGGTGTGCATGTAACCTTTGGGGCGATGGATGCAGAAGCTGTCCGTTTTCCCACACGGAACTTGATCTTTGACGATGTGAAAATGGTTGGGTTTTGGCTCGACCGTTGGAGGCGTAAACAAAGCCCAACTAGTTTGCGCAATGCCTGTGAGCAGGTGCTGCAGCCCCTGGCGATGACCGAGCTTAGACATTCCATTGATCAGGTTCACAACCTGGAAGATTTTAAGGATGCACTTGCCCGAAACAAGGAATCGAGGTTGGGGAAAGTTTTGCTTGTCCGGGATAAAAAGTTCCTGGAGTCCTTAGGATAAGAAACACTTTTTTTCGTCTTAGTCGACTAGCCGGCGGTGCAGACCGCTCAAGGAAAAATGCTTGCCCGGGCAAACGGTGTGTTTGGGATGAAACAGGGTGTGGGTGGTGACATCATTAACCCGGATATTGCACCGTTTCATGAGGTATTCGCACAAGCCCTCCAATGCAGTTAATTGTTTGGATGTGGGGGGGCGAATCTCAAAATTTCCGATCAGGCAAATCCCTATGCTGGTCTGGTTGGCTGAATGTTTCTTCACATGTCCACCGTCCAGCTGACCCTTCCAACGGTTACTCAGGTAAATTTCGCCGTCACGGGCTTTGCGTGATCCATTGGAAATTACGAAGTGATAGGCGAGCCCATTTTTCATCCCGCGGGCGAGGTGAACCTTGTGCATATTCACGGCATCGTCGATGGGGGTGGCAGAATGATGCAAGATGATGCGTTTCCATTTTCCGGAAGTCGGTCGGATGGAGTCGAGTTTCGCCAGGGTGCTCGAATCGAGCAGTTTCGGCGGAACGGGTCTCCTCGATCCGGATAGAGGGATGGTTAGTTTTTGCCCAACCCTAATGAGGTCTGGCCGGCTAATCTGATTGATCAGGGCAAGGTCGGTCGCAGATACGCCAAACCTTTTGGCGATGATACCCAAGCTTTCTCCCTTTTTGACCACATAACTGACCTCCCGGACTTGACCGGTTGGAATCTTTAGCTTTTTCCCCACGTAGAGCAGGTTGGGGTTGGCTATGCCGTTGTAGGCTTGCAGGGTAGATACCGAAACTCCGTACCTCTGGGCGATCCCTCCAAGGGTCTCATTTTTTTGAACGACATGAACGGTGCCCAATAAAATAGGAGCCCACCCAATCATCATACAAAATATAAAAGTAAAATTTTTCCTCATCTCCCCAACTCGAATACAAGAGTCAAAATATTGTGCTCCATGGCAACCTTGAATTCAAAATTGAGAAGGATTTAGAAGAAGTTCAACTTTGCCCAGAGTGCTGTAATAAGCTAGGTGTGCTAATAAGATGAAATTAAAGACAAAAGCATGGCTTGTTTCGCAGGGACTATTGGTACTGACTGCGGTGCTGATTCAAATGACTTTCTACCGGGAAATTAAATTGGGCCCCCTGTTGGGTATGACCAAGCGACCTTACTGGGAAATTATTATGGACCGCCCTCCGGCAATCCCCGATTTTGTGCGTGAAAAACAATTGCCCCCCAGGTTGTGGGATGCCCGATTACCCTTGTCGCTGGACGAAATCCGGGCGGCTAAGCTGGCGGGACATCAAAGAGCCCATCGGAGAGAGAGTGGGTTGCGAACGGCTTTTTACGGTGCCCTTTTAGTGAATGGCCTCTATTTCCTAATTTTTCATGCTTTATGTTGGTATATCCCCAGGCAGATTACAACCCGGCGAAGAGACGGGTGAAATCATTAGGATTGCTTAGAAATCAGAGCTTGTTTAAGGAAAATGAATCTGCCCGTGAAAAATTTTCTAGTCCCAGTTTTACTTAGCCAGACAGTCTTCGCCTTCCTGGGGATGGCCCAGTCTCCCAATGCGTTAAGTGCTAGAAAGGTGCAGGATTATTTTCAGGATGTTGAAAGTAAAAGCTACTACCAACAGGAACGCATACGCTCGATGAAGGGCGAGATGAATGAATACTCCGAAAGGTTGCATAGTTTGCAGGAAAAATTTCAGAAAATTTTCTACGGCCGATCAACCGATGAGCTGCACCAATCACCCTTTGGAGACAAAGAAAAAATTTCTTACCCCAAAAGAAAATATCGGGATCCTATACCGTTGGAAGATGTGGAGTCGATTGTTCGTCGCCCCTCCAGCCGCACTGAAACAAACCCATCTTCGAATCAGCTCGCTTTTACCGTTGAGGATTCAACCCCATCAATAGAACCGGAAGAATCTTTGGAGAACGATTTTGAACCGACCCAATCAGCCAACTTTAATGAATCTTCTGAATCGTTTTCAAGCAGAATAGACGAACCGGAGGAAGTTACTTTTTCACCCTCTTCATCGAGCTTTGGTGGATACTTGATTCTTCGTCCTGGCGTTGCGATCCCTTACAAGGATCAAACTACCTACAATGGGCCAGCGAAGACGAAGCACCGTGAATACAGAACCGGCATGTCGATCTCCCTTGCCGGCGGATATCGGTGGAAGGGATGGAAGTTTGGAGGAGGGGTTCTCTACCGGGAAAACGAACATGATTCTGGAAGTTATGAGAGGAATGACTACATAAACCCAAATTTAAAAAAACCATTTGCCGGAGGTAGCCAATCCACTTCCATCGCCGGTTTTATTGAGAGTGCTTACACCCACTCCTTCAATCCTTGGTTTGGGGTTTATGGTACTGTTTCTTTGGGTTATGGCGTTTCGAGGATTGAAGATTTTGCTCCGGCTCTCGGTGGTCATGATCGTACCCGTCTGGATCCCTTCTTTTTTGCGTCCGGTGGGTTAGGTTTGAGTTGGACTCCCTCCGAGCATTTTGCCGCCAGTTTAGGGTATCGTTACCTCCATGAGAAAGAAGTACCTGCTCATGCCATTGAGCTTGGGCTGGAAGGGAAATTCTAAAACCAGATGAACCCTCTTAGTGGGAAGAGGCAAGACTCTCCTCATCACCAGTCTTTCGGTTTAAAAACTTTTCTTTCACCATTAGGAATACTTTATCGATTGTGGACTCTCTCGATTAGATTGTCCTACCGGGATGAAGATGGTCGGGCGGAAATGAAAAACACCACCGAACCCGTTACGATTATTCTTTGGCATAACCGACTTTTTTTGGCGGGTGAATGGCATCAACGCTTTAGAAAAAAAAGAAGGTGCTATGGGCTTATCAGTGGAAGTCGTGATGGTGCGTGGTTGGAAACGTTTTATGGATGGGCAGGCATACGGGCTATTCGTGGTTCGCGTAACCGGCGGGGATCTCAAGCGACGCGCGATCTGATTCGTCTTGTCAAGGATGGCCATGATGCTGGAGTCACCCCAGACGGATCACGGGGACCCAAATATCAGGCTAAGTCTGGGGCCGTATTGATTGCCAAGGCGAGTCGTTCCCCTGTTGCCCTGCTTTCTTTTTCATACAGCAAAGCTATTCGGTTAAAATCCTGGGATGAGTTTGTCATTCCACTTCCATTTTCCAGGGTTGAAGTGCAAACCCGTATTTTGCCCAATGCAGAATTATTTAAAGACAGGGATTTGGAGCAAGCCACCCAAAGAGTAGAGAAGCTCTTATCTGAAATGACAGATGATTCAATCTGATCCAATTTTGCAAGTCCAGGGGCTGACCAAGAAGTTTCAGTCCAAATTAGCGGTAGATTCTCTGACCTTCTCTTTGCCACGGGGATCGATTGTTGGATTACTGGGCGGGAACGGGGCCGGAAAGACCACTACTCTTTCTATGCTTCTTGGTTTACTTGAACCAACCTCCGGGAAGATCCAGTTATTTGGAAATAATTTTGTGAGGAACCGCCACTCCGTCCTACATCGGATGAATTTCTGCTCCCCGTATGTCGATCTTCCCCAGCGTCTGACGGTGATGGAAAACCTGCGGGTATTTGCCCGACTCTATGGGGTGCGGGATTCCGCAAAAACCATTGCCAGGCTTGTGGATGATTTTCGTCTGCTCGAATTGAAGGATCAACCCATCCGCAGGCTTTCTTCCGGCCAGAAGACGCGGGTCTCTCTGGCCAAGGCCCTGATTAATTCTCCTGACTTTTTATTGCTGGATGAACCCACTGCCAGCTTATCCCCCGATGTATCGAAGTGGATCCGGCAACAGCTTGCCGATTACCGGGAGCGGACGGGTGCAACGATTCTTTTTGCCAGTCACGATATGAGGGAAGTGGAATTGCTCTGTGACCAAGTTATGATGATGTGCCGAGGGCAGTTGATCGAGCAGGGTAGTCCTAAGGAACTGATGGAAACCCATCATCGATCTTCCTTGGAAGAGGTCTTTCTTGCCCTCAACGAACAAGGAGGAGTTGGATGAATTCCTCTACTCTAGGGAGAATTTCCGCTCTTCTTCTGAGGTATTTTTTCCTCCTTCGTTCCTCCTGGCCCCGGGTGCTCGAGATCGCCTACTGGCCAACCGTGCAGATGATTATCTGGGGCTTTACATCGCTTCATTTCTCTCATTCCAGCCCGGAGTTGACTGCCGGAGGAATTCTGATTTCCGCAGTTTTGATCTGGGATTCCCTTTTTCGCTCGCACATTAGTTACACCCTTTCCTTCCTGGAGGAGATGTGGTCGCGCAACCTCGCCAATTTATTTGTCAGCCCCTTGCGATCGTGGGAACTGATCCTCTCCCTGTCCATTGTCAGTATGATACGTACCTTGATCGGTATGGTCCCGGCTGCCCTGCTGGCGATTCCTTTTTTTGGGATTTCCGTATTTGATCTTGGGCTGCCATTGCTTGGCTTCTTTTTAAATCTGGTTTTTACCGGGTGGGCCATTTCTCAGGCGGTGACCGGAATTTTACTCCGATATGGGCTGGGAGCCGAGAGCCTGACCTGGATGCTTCCCTTTCTCCTCGCCCCCTTTTCCTGCATTTATTATCCGCTTGAGACCCTCCCAGGATGGATGCAAGGGATTGCCCAGTACCTATCCACCACCTATGTGTTTGAAGGCATGCGCGCTTTAATTGTCCGGGGGGAGTGGTTGCCTGAATTGATGTGGAAGGCCTTTTTATTCAATGCAGTCTATTTCATTTTGGGTCTGGGTGTTTTTTGTTTGGCCTTTCGCTCGGCCAGAAGGCGAGGGCTGCTCTTGCAATCCGGGGAGTGAGCCAAGAAACTTTCAAAATCCCACTTACCTAGAGGAATTTCCTCGCCTTCATTGGTTCCGGTTGCATGGGTAGTTCTTAGAATGAAAAATCGTTATGTTGTGATTATGGCCGGTGGGCGGGGTGAAAGATTTTGGCCCCAAAGCCGACTGAAAAAGCCCAAGCATTTGCTCCCAATCGTGGGAAACTCTCCGATGCTTGCTCAAACCGTCAACCGCTTAAGCGGACTGGTGCCTGCGGAGCAGGTCTTTGTGATAACCAATATCGAGCAAAGAGAAGCGGTGCTTGAGAGTTGCCCGGATTTATTGCCTGAACGGGTGATCGGGGAACCACAGGGGCGGGATACCGCTGCAGCTGTGGGGTTGGCTGCCCTGCTGGTTGATCAGGTCGATCCTGGTGCGGCGTTTGCCTTGCTTCCTGCGGATCATGTGATTGCGGATGGGGAAGGTTTTCGCAAAGTGTTGGCAGGTGCTTTCGAAGCTGCTGAGCGAAATGATTACCTGGTTACCATTGGGATCGAACCGGATTTTCCTTCCACCGGGTATGGATATCTCAAGCAGGGCGAAAAATTGAGGGACGCGGCAACTCTGCCGGTTCATCGAGTGGAACGGTTTGTGGAAAAACCCGACCTCGAAAAAGCACAGGAATACCTCGATGCGGGCGGGTACTTTTGGAATGCTGGGATGTTTGTCTGGCGACCCGAAGTCATTTTAGGGGCCATATCCAGACACGCACCCGAACTTAGTGCGGGGCTCAAGGATTTATCCGCCCAAAGAGATTCGACCGGATCGATTGAGCAGGCGATGGATGCGGTCTATCCATCCCTGCAAAAAATATCCATCGACTTTGCGGTGATGGAAAAAGCAGAG
>JAQCIX010000049.1 GCA_027593365.1 Verrucomicrobiota bacterium | reverse complement strand
GTAGATATCGTCCTCTGTTTCCCAAATGTCTGCACGACCCCCGCCAAAACCAAAGGTCTTAAAGCCCATGGATTCCAGGGCGACATTGCCGGTTAGGATGAAGAGATCGGCCCAGGAAATTTTGCGGCCATACTTTTGTTTGACTGGCCAAAGCAAGCGGCGAGCCTTATCGAGATTACCATTATCGGGCCAACTGTTAAGCGGCGCAAAACGCTGAGCACCGGTTCCTCCACCCCCGCGTCCGTCTGCGGTTCGGTAAGTACCGGCAGCGTGCCAGGCCATACGAATGAAAAAAGGTCCATAATGCCCGAAATCGGCTGGCCACCAGTCCTGGGAGTCGGTCATCAATGCGACCAGGTCTTTTTTCAGACCTTCATAGTCGAGACTCTTGAACTCTTCCGCATAATCAAAATCCTTGCCCATGGGGTTAGATGGAGCATCGTGCTGGTGCAGAATATCCACTTTCAATTGATTGGGCCACCAATCCTGATTCTGAGTACCGCCCCCAGCTGCATGTTCAACCGGGCATTTTTCCATGGTGGTAACCGGGGCTTGTTTTCCGTGACCGAAGGGACAACCGCCTCCGGAATTTGATACATTCTCTGAGCTCATAAGTCTTAACTATTTAAATAATTTAGGGAAGATATAACCTACAGGTGGCTATTAGCATGGCAAGCTTGGGTGTGCAACAATTTGTCCACAAATACCCTCCCAGCCTGTTTCTTGAGGCTGGGCTCCGCGTGAAGATTAATTGAGTCCGGAGAGTACCTGCCCCAGAGAATCCTTGGCATCGCCAAAGAGCATGCGGCAGTTCTCTTTGTAATAAAGAGGATTTTCAACCCCGGAATATCCGGTAGCCATACTGCGTTTCAGGGCGACCACGGTCTTCGCCTTCCATGCCTCAATGACCGGCATCCCGGCAATGGGGCTGTTTTCCTCTTCAAGGGCGGAAGGGTTGACGATGTCATTGGCTCCGACGACCAGCAAAACATCGACCTCGGAAAGTTCGTCATTCACTTCGTCCATTTCAAAGACGATATCGTAGGGGACATTGGCTTCGGCCAGCAAAACATTCATATGACCAGGCAAACGTCCAGCCACGGGGTGGATGGCAAAGCGGACATTCACATCCTTGCCCCGCAGGGTCTCGGTAATCTCCTTGACCACATGCTGGGCCTGAGCCACGGCCATACCGTACCCTGGAACAATCATCACCTCCTTGGACTCTTTTAATTCCTCGGCCACTTCTAGGGCACTGATCTCGGTGATAGAACCCTCGATCTCCGTGCTCCCGCCTCCACCTCCCGACCCGGTACCGAATCCGCCGAAGATTACATTAACGAGGCTGCGGTTCATCGCATTGCACATGATATAACTGAGGATGGCTCCGCTACTTCCAACAAGGGCTCCGGTAATGATCAAAAGGTCGTTCTTGAGCATGAAACCGGCAGCAGCTGCTGCCCAACCCGAATAACTATTGAGCATGGATACCACCACGGGCATGTCCGCTCCTCCGATGGCCACGATCAGATGCACCCCAAGCACGAGGGAAATGGCGGTAACAATCAAAAGGGTGATCAGGGCGGCGTCATGCTCCTGGCCGAGAAACTGGGAACCGAGGTATACCGAAGCCACCACCATGCCCAAGTTGAGGAAGTGCCGGAAAGGAAGTAAAATAGGTTTGCCACTGAGAGAACCCCTGAGCTTACCAAAGGCGACTACCGAACCCGTAAAGGTTACCCCTCCGATAAATACCCCGAGAAGGATTTCAATCTCATGAATCAGTTTATCGGAACCCACGAGATCGGAATGACCAGGATCCATAAAACTGGCAATCCCCACAAGCACGGCAGCTAAACCTACGAAACTGTGCAAAATCGCAACTAGCTCGGGCATGGAGGTCATTTCCACCCTCCTCGCCATTACTGCACCAATAATCGCACCACCAAGCATCAAGGGAACCAGCAGTTCGAAGTTGGAAACCTTACCACTTAAAAAGGTAGCCAGTACGGCAATCGTCATTCCGACAATGCCGTAGAGATTTCCCCTTCGGGCAGTCTCCTGTTTAGAAAGACCTCCAAGGCTGAGAATGAAAAAGATAGCAGACACTAGGTAGGCCATGGTAACCAAGCCATCGCTCAGAGGATAAAAAGATGATATATTTCCTGAGTTCATTACTTACGGAACATTTTCAGCATGCGCTGAGTTACGAGAAATCCTCCGGCCACATTGATGGTGGCCACAAAGATTGCCACCCCAGCAAGCCAGGGATTAGCCCCAGAAACAAAGAGCATACCACCGATCAGGATGATTCCACTAATCGCGTTGGTTACACTCATCAATGGGGTATGCAAAGATGGTGTCACATTCCAGACCACCATGTAACCCACAAAACAGGCGAGAACAAAGACGGTAATCTGATCGAGAAATTCACTCGATCCATTCCAGCCCAGGGCAAGCAGAGCAAACGAGAGCAAACCCAGCAAAAACCCACCGGAAAGTAGTGGGTTTTTAGTTTTTTTCTCTTTCCCAAGTTCTTCCGGCTTAGCCTCTGGCTTTTTGGTTGGGGCGACCGATGTTTCCACCGGTGGTGGGGGCCAGCTTAATTTACCCTGATCAAGAACCATAGCTCCACGAACCACCTCATCTTCCTGATTGATCTTAAAATCATCTGCCTGCCCAAGCAACTGGACAAACTTGACCAGGTTGTTCCCGTAGAGCCGGCTTGACTGGGTGGGCAGACGGGAGGGAAAGTCGGTGTATCCGATTATGGTGACCCCGTGTGCGACCTTGGCCTGGCCGCTTTCGGTAAGCTCGCAATTCCCTCCCCCCTCGGCAGCCAGGTCCACGATCACCGAACCCGGCTTCATACTCCGGACCATCTCCTCGGTGATAAGCACGGGTGATTTCTTGCCGGGAATCATCGCCGTGGTGATAATGACATCTACCTCCGCGGCCTGCTCGGCAAAAAGTTTCATTTCTGCCTCGATAAATTCTTTACTCATTAACTTGGCATACCCACCGGAACCAGCACCATCTTCCTCGAAATCAAGTTCAAGAAAGGCAGCTCCAAGACTTTTCACTTCTTCCTTAACTGCAGGCCTGGTATCAAAGGCACGCACGATCGCCCCCATGTTACGAGCGGCACCGATGGCAGCAAGACCAGCCACCCCGGCTCCGATGATCAAAACCTTGGCGGGAGGCACTTTCCCAGCGGCAGTGATCTGCCCAGTGAAGAAGCGACCAAACACATGCGAGGCCTCCACTACCGCTCGATATCCAGCGACATTGGCCATCGAACTAAGGGCGTCCATCGACTGAGCACGGGAAATGCGCGGCACGCAGTCCATCGCCAGCAGATTGATTTTTCGATCCGCCAGTTTTTGGATCAGTTCCTCATTTCTCGCAGGATAGACAAAACTGATAAGGGTGGCTCCTTCACGGATTCCTCCCGCTTCGTCCATTGAGGGGGGAGTGACTTTTAAAATAAGGTCGCACTTCCATACCTCGGCGGCATCCGCAGCGATGCGGGCTCCGGCCTCCTCATAGGCAGAATCGGCTAGGTTAGCCGCTTTGCCCGCTCCCCTTTCAATCAATACCTCGTATCCGAGCTTGGCAAAGGCTGCGACATTTTCCGGAGCAATGGCCACTCGCTTTTCCGAAGGGTAGGTTTCCTTTGGTATAGCAATTATCATAATAGTAAGATGAATTCTGTCCCAATCTAAGGATCGTTGGCAAAGGTAAAGTGGATATCCTCAGAAAGTATCTTTCACGAAATTTTTAAAATTTGTAGGCAATTGGGTTTTGGATCGACGGGAACTCAAAGGAGAATGGTTTCGGCTCGTCAAATGATGAATTCATGATATGGTACGATTTAATTTAGCCAATCTTTGAAACAAAGGCTCACAAGTGGATGGAATTCATAAGAAAAGTGGGCAAAGGTTCAAACTTGGCCATTAAGAGCCAATAACAATACCCCAATTTTATCTTATGACTGAAGAAGAACTCCCCCAAGGGGAGCATGATTCGGAAGGTCCTCGTTTTGAGGACTTCGATCTTGCCCCAGCAATTCAAAAAGCGGTAGCCCGCGTTGGCTACGAAACTCCCTCTCCTATTCAAAGGCGGTCTATTCCTCCCTTGCTGGAGGGATGTGATCTCTTAGGAGTTGCCCAAACCGGAACTGGTAAAACCGCAGCCTTTTCTCTCCCGCTCCTGTCCAGGCTCGATCCAGATCTGAAAGTCGTTCAGATGTTGTGCCTCGCACCGACCCGAGAACTTGCGATTCAGGTTGCTGAAGCTATGGAAACATTTGCTGAAGATATTCCCGGTCTACGTATTCTGGCGGTCTATGGAGGTACTGGTTACACGGAACAAATTCGTGAACTCAAGCGGGGTGCTCAAATTGTGGTAGGCACGCCTGGGCGCGTCATGGATCATGTTAAGAAAAAGTACATGAAACTCGACCAGGTTAAGGCCATGGTTTTGGACGAGGCTGATGAAATGCTCAGCATGGGATTCATCGAAGATATCGAGTGGATTTTGGAACAAACTCCCAGTGACCGTCAGACCGCTCTTTTTTCCGCAACTATGCCCAAGCCTATTCGGAAGTTGGCCGACAAGCACCTCAATGAACCCGTTGAAATCACGATTGAGGTAAAGCGGGAAAATGCTCCCAACATCCGCCAACGATTCCTTAAAGTACGCCCGCATGAGAAAATCGACATGCTCAGTCGCATTCTTGAAATAGAAACCTTCGGTGCGATGCTTATCTTTGCCCGCACTAAAAATGCGACTACAGATATTGCCGAGACCCTTATGGCCAAAGGGTATCCAGCAGAAGCACTTAATGGTGATATGCCTCAAAAATTAAGGGAAAAAACGGTGGATCGCCTTCGTAAGGGACATGTTAAGGTTGTGGTCGCCACCGATGTTGCGGCCCGTGGCCTGGATGTGGATGTCATCACCCATGTGGTCAATTATGATGCTCCCTTCGATCTAGAATCCTACACTCACCGAATCGGTCGCACAGGTCGTGCAGGCCGTGAGGGAGACGCCATCCTTTTTGTCACCAATAAGGAAATGAGGATGCTCAATGCCATTGAAAGAACATTAAAATCCAAATGCGACGAGTACAAATTTCCCACCTTGGAGGAGATGAATGAGCGTAAACTGGGGGAGTTTTTCACCCGAATGGAAGAAGCTCTAACCTCCAATGATCTTACTGATTACAGGCAAGCTATTCAAAAATTTCTTGAAGAAAGTGGTAAGGATTCCATCGATGTAGCTGCTGCCCTAGCCTACCTGGATGCTGGTAAAAAACCCTTATTTTACGATGAAATGCCCACCGCACCCAAAGGTCCCAAAAGAGAGAGGCGCGAGCGAGACGGAGACCGGGATGATCGCTATGTAAATAACAACGATTTGCAAAGCTACCGCGTTGAGGTTGGTGAATATCATGGTGCCGAAAAGCGAGATCTGGTTGGTGCGATTGCCAATGAAATCGGCATGGATTCAAAATTCATCGGCAAGATCCGAATGTTCAAAGATCACTCATTTATCGACCTTCCTAAAGATATGCCCAAAGAGGTCCATGAGGCCCTTAAGCAAGTTTGGGTACAGGGACACCAGCTCAATATCTCAGTTGATCGCGGAAGACCACGACAAGAAGGCAGAGGAGGAAAGTTCAGAGGCAAGGGAGGTGGCGGCTTCCGCAAGGGTGGAGGATTCCGCAAAGGGGATGGCCGTTCCAAATCTGGAGGTGGCTTCAAAGGTGGTGGAAAATTCCACAAAGAAAGATAGGAAGGGTCACAGCCCCTTTCACTTTCGATTATTTCCTCAAAGAAAAAACTTCCTGTAAAAGCTACTTGGATGTAGCCCAACGAATCCCATCGGTAATTAAATCAAGAAATTCCTTGGTAGATACGGTTTCGTTATGGTGCCCGATCGTGGTGGCGAAAACCTTGCCCTTACCATACTGGTTTATCCATACACAAGGTTGGGGTGCCTCCGGTTTGTGCTTGGGACCATTATCACCGTGGGCAAGCACGGTGGTACTTTCAGCTACTCCTAGCACAAAATAGAGTTCACCCTTGGGTGTGCGCCATTGATCAGGCATATTTTTGACCGCCGGGTGGTTTGCATGTTCTGAAACTTTAGTGACATCAAAAGGAACATGGGGACCATGACCATGGGAGTGCACACCCATGAGTTGATTCCAACTCTTCTCCAGTGGCTTTTGGTCTTTGATAAAAATATGGTAAGAATGCATCGCACAATGCATGGCAATCGCAGGCACTCCTTTTTCATGAACTTTTACAATTGAATCAATGAATGCCTTGTCGTCCTCTCGGGCAAAACAATGGTTATAGAAGACGAAATCATACCCATCGGCCCATCCCTCTTTACTGAGCTTTGATTTACTCTCCCGGGGATCCATGTCGTACATCACAGTCCATTGGACCGGCAACCTTTGGGTCACGCCCTCCATAATGACATTCTGCTGGAAACCATAATCGTGATGCCCCCCTCCGGTTACCAGAAGGCCCTTCAGCGATTTGTCGCCATGATCATCAGCCCTCAGGGCTGTGTGAAAAAGAAAGGTTAAAAAAAGAAGTAAGGTGGATGTTGTCATGATGACAAATAGCTTAGGAAAAGATTATTGACCGGTTACCCACTTGACCGCATTGCCAAGCAGGTCGAGGTATTCTTTGGTTGAAACGGTGGAATTGTGATGACCAATGGTAGTGGAAAAAATACGCCCCTTGCCGTACTGGTTAACCCAAATACAGGCCTGTGGCTCAAGGGGCTTTGTGGTATTGCCATTATCTCCATACGCCAAAACTGTAGTCCCTAGGTAAATCTCCTGCACATTGTATAACTCGCCCTCCGGCGTACGCCAACCATCCGGCAAATCCTTGATCACCGGATGACTCGCATTTTCTTTCACGATGTTCACCGTGATCGATTTCTTGGGTCCATGCCCCTTGGAACTCGCTCCCAGCATTTTCGGCCACGCCTTGATTTCACCCTCTTTCGCGGGAACTTTCCAGTGGTAGGAATGCATCGCACAATGCAGGGCCAAAGCGGGCTTACCTTCTTCATGCACTGCGGTGACCGACTCGATAAAGGAGACATCTTTTTCATTGGCATAACAGTGGTCATAAACCACATAATCGAAAGGGTCCGCCCAACCCTTTTTTTGGAGAAAGGCCTTGGACTTCTTTTCATCCATCTCATGAAAGACCTCCCATTGGGTGGGCACACGGGCATGAATCCCTTCGATGATGATGTTTTTTTGCTGTCCGTAATCGTGGCAGCAACCACCAGTAAAAAAGAGGGCTTTTAGCACCTTTGCCGTACTGGCAGATGCTGGTTTCTTTTCAGTATCCACCACCCATATGTTGCGATACTTTACCGGATTCCCATGATCCTGAAGTCTTATCGGTCCTTTATCTCCGTGTTTTCTGTATGGAGTGACCGCATGAGGACCCGCCCATCCGGTGCCACCAGTCAGTTCGACATCGTCATGAATCAAGTGCCCATTATGGACCACCCTGAACTTGGCCCGGCGGGTAACCTTTCCCTGGTCATCAAAAAGCGGGCGGGTAAAAGTAATGTCAAAAGTCTGCCACTGCCCGGGAGCACGGGAAGCGTTGACTAAGGGAATAGCACGACCATACAGAGCCCCACACTGACCATCGGGATAAGTGGAATTCGCATTCGCTCCAAAAGAATTGAGTACCTGAACCTCATAATTCCCCATCAAAAAGACCCCACTGTTTCCACTCGCCTGCCCAGTTCCTTTGGAGGTTACTGGAGTAGCAAACTCGAGGTACAAGCGACAGGAACCAAACTCCTGCTTGCTCCGGATATTTCCTGCCCGGGACACGGCAACCAAAGCCCCATCCTCGAATTTCCACTTGGTGGGAGAACCATTCATCGCCGTCCAATTGGACATCGAACTCTCGGTGCCATCAAAAAGAACAATCGCACCGGTGGGTGGTTTACCACCCTGGGCATCGTAGGGCTTTGGCTCAACCACCGGAGGGTAGCTCACTTTTGCAGGGTCAGTCTCATGCACCTTTACCCCATCAATGAACATGTAACTAATCTTTTTTCCATTCTCTTCTCGCACTTCGGTACGAACCTCGGGGCTATCTCCGAAGAGATGACATGTACCAACAAGAATGGCTAAAAGATACGAAAACCTAGGTAAATTTATCATAAAACTTAGTCTGCCAAAAGTAGAACAGACTACGCAATCGTAATTAAGGTAAGAAAGAGGAATTTCTTCCCGAGCTTACGAGCCTCAATAATAGGGCTGAAGAAAGAAATAAACAACGGGTCCGGTGATGGCCACATAAAGCCAGACAGGAAAGACACGTTTAGCCAACTTGCGATGCTTGGAGAACTGGTTGGTGAACGCCTGTACAAAAGTAAGCAAGATAAAGGGGAAGCTCAGTGCAGCTAGTCCAATATGTGAGATCAGGATGAACAAATAATAGGGTCTGGACCCACGAACCGCTTCTCTTTCCTCTGAGCTTAACAACCCGTCGTGGTTGGCATCGCCAAAGAGAGTTGCTGGAGTGGTGATATGGTAGACCACATAAGAAAGCAGGAAAATAAATGAACAGGCAAAAGCTGCATAAATCATTTTGCGATGCAAGGTGACTTTCCCTGACTTAATCGCCCAAAGGGCCAAGGTCAGAAAGACCGCAGCAGCCGAATTGAGCAGGGCATGAAAGCTAGGCAGATAACTCAATTCCACTCCATCGGGAAGAGGAAACTTAATCCGTTGCATCATCACCACTAAGCCAAGAACTGCCGCAGATATAACCCATGCCAAGCGATTCAGTTTCTTCGCTAATACACCATCTCCCGAACGGGCACGAAACTCTTCAATCTCACTCATTAAATAAACTCTAACCAAACATCCGTAAAAGGAAAGCCCAACAGAAAAAGCTTCCCCTTAAAGACAGGAGTAATGAAAAGGTTGATTAGCGAACCTTCATCAAACCACGCATCACAAAGTGGTGCCCTGGAAAGGTGCAGACATATTGATAATCCCCAGGCTTGCTCGGTGCCTTAAATTCAATGATGTCCTCTTGCTTGTGGTCGATCAGTTTGCTTGCCCATAGGATTTCCTTGCTTTTGGGAACAAAGGCTACATCGAACCCACCGGCGCCCAAATTAATCGCGGCCTGCCCAACCTCGTCCGCCTTACCCGGATTGACCATCACCACATTATGGGGCATGAAGTCAGGATTGGCGAAGATCAACTTGACTGCCTTACCCGCTTGAACGGTGAATTCGGCAAGATCGTACTTCATTTTCTCGGGGATCGTTCCGATACGAACGGTAGTTAGCTCAGGAGTGTCAGATAGAACTCCTGACTTCGCCTCCACTTCGATATGCTCTTCCTCAACCTCCTCAACTCCCTTGGTAGGGTTGGCATTGTACCAGTGGTGTTGCACAGTAAGGGCGGCCACCCGAGCGTGCGGATGAGGAGATTTAAGCAATTGATTGAGCAACCTGCTGTTGCGGTAGTTGTGTTGCTGGTGCACCCAAAGAGCTTCGAGCAAGTGGTGTGCATCCTCTTTTTTCTTCGGATCAAATTGCTTCATCCATTCCTGAGTCGCTTTGATCACCTCGGATGAATCACGCTCGCTCAACTCAACCCTTGTACGATGGCGCACGCTATCCACCGGGTGCATCAAATTGACAAGAAGCTTCTCTAGAGGCTCCCCATCGATTTTGACCGCTTTTTGCAGAGGCTTCTTTTTGTAAGTAAAACGGTAAATCCGCCCATGCTT
Source organism: Verrucomicrobiota bacterium (assembly GCA_027593365.1). GTDB lineage: Bacteria > Verrucomicrobiota > Verrucomicrobiia > Opitutales > Seribacteraceae > Chordibacter. The sequence continues at coordinate 545 of JAQCIX010000049.1, read as the reverse complement.
TTCATCCCGGTTGGGGTCTCTGACATTGTGCTGCATGTGTCCGATGATTACATTCTGCCAGTCGGAGACATAGAGGGCACCGTCGGCCCCGAAAATTGCATCGGTTGGGCGGAAGTTCTTATCCCCACTGAGCATAAAGCCGACCGACTCCTCCTGCACCTTGGATCCATCAGATAGGTCCTTGATCACGCTCAGTTTCTGACCACTGGGAGTTCCCCAGACCTCACCAAATTCGGACTGGCTGGAAACCTCTTTGCCGTTCTCCCACTTCCCGCTTTTGGAAGTCTTAGTAAAATCACCATCCCGATGAAGTTTGTACTGCTTCACCCCAAGAAACCCGATGGTATTGCAAATTAGGAAATCGCCCTGCATAGAGTCAGGAAAGTTATCACTCGAGACAACCTCACATGCGGGCACTGGGCGTACTTCTTTGGCGAGTAATTGTCGCATCTTCCAGGAATTCCCATCCGGGTACACCTGGAAAGCCCTCCCTCCCGTTCCATCCGTCGCATAGTGATATCCCCAATAATCAAAAGCAATCCCGT
>JAQCIX010000048.1 GCA_027593365.1 Verrucomicrobiota bacterium | reverse complement strand
GCCTTCCACAACAGGTACTTCCTCTTGAATGGCAATACTCGTTGCCCAAAATGACAAGCGGGCACCATCTAAAATCCAGTAAATGAATGACAGGAGAAATGGAATCAGGGCGAGGAAAAGAGAATGCACAAGGTTCATGCCCTTGGGTGGGCTTGTTTATGGGCCTTCTTTAACCTGCTTACAGAAACATGCGTATAAACTTGGGTTGTGGATAGGCTGGCGTGCCCCAGCAATTCCTGAACCGCCCGAAGATCAGCTCCGTTATCCAATAAATGAGTCGCAAAAGAATGCCGTAGTTTATGTGGGGTGAAATCGAGTGGAATACCAGCATACTTTAAGCACTTTTTGAGAAGCAACTGAACCCATCTGGTGGTCAATCTTGTTCCCGATATATTCGTGAGTAATGGAGCAGGATAAGAGGCATCCACTGAAAGATTTTTTCGAAATTCATTAATCTTATGGGCAGTCCTTGGAACAATTGGACAAATTCGTTCTTTTGCCCCCTTCCCTTTTACTCGAACCGCCTGGTTTGCTGTATCAATATGTTCATGGTTGAGTCCCACTACTTCTGAAACCCGCAACCCAGCCCCATACAATAATTCCAAAATAATAATATCCCGGGAAATTATGAAATCGGCATTCTTTGAATCGGCATGAATAAAAGCAGGTGAACTCATCAAGATCTTTGCTTGTTGCTCTGTTAAAAACTTAGGTAAAGGTTTATCAGGCTTAGGAATTGGCAGGTTTTTAAACGGATTGATTTCAATCCATCCTCTTTTCTGGCAGTATTGAAAAAAACTCCGGAGTGCAGAAATATGATTCGCTATGGTGGATCTGGATAAGGAGTTTTGTCCTTCAATCAGGTAGGAACGGGCTACTAACTTATTGGACTCCAATATGGATAAACTGGGACTTTGAAGAAGTAACCAATGGGTAAACCTCGAAATAGATAGTTTATAATTCCTCGTGGTATGTTCGGATAATCGTCGTTCTAAAGTTAGATGATCTAAGAACTGCCAAACTTCAGTAGGAAGCTCAGATTGCGTAGAGTGGCTTATTTCAACTGCTTCCATGTTTCCATCACCAATTCATAAACACCGGCAAAAAAAACAACCAAGAACACAAGGATTGCTACAGTAAGATAGGCACTAAAGCTGGTTTGGGGGCGCTGGCTCATATCTTTAGAATAAGCACGAGAAGTAAGGTCGTGTGGTTCGATAGAGACTAGGTTACCAGATTTTTCCGATCGGTTTTTCAGGGGCGTTTTTTGATTCCTCATCCAATTTCAATTTGGATTCAAAAAAATAGAATATCAAGGGAAAGAATAGTCGAATTTATGAATTTTCTAGAAAAGGCTCAACTTTGACCATCACTCCTTCGAGATCGTCTTCGAGGATATAATGACCCGCATCGGGGAATCGATGAACTTCCATATGAGGCCAAAATTTTTGCCATCGATTGAGGAAGCCTCCATGAAAGCAAAAGTCTTTCATTCCCCAGCATGCAAGAACAGGTGTCGATGAAAAAGAACCTAACAGATCTTCTGTCTGCTGAAGAGTTGAGCGGCTTGGATGATTTTTTTCAAATGGAATATCCTTAACGAAGTTCCAAATAGCCACCCGGTTCTTCCAGTTGTTGTAGGGGTAGAGAAAACCATTTTTTACAGTTTGGTTTAGACCTGAAGCCGGCGCCATCCAGGTTGCAGGGAGTGCAAAACCGTTGAGGGCACGGACGAAAAATTGTCCGATCACAGGGAGCCTGCAGAAAAGAATTCGCTTAGGGACATCCTGAGAAAGGAAAGATGCGGTGTTTAGTAAAACTATTTTTCGCACTCGTTCCGGACATGACGCAAATGCAGTTAAACCAATCGCTCCACCCCAGTCATGAACAACAAGATTAATCTCATTAATGTTAAGGGAGTCCAAAAGTTGAAGAATGTTTTCAGCGTGGTCCTTCAGTTGATAGCGGAAATCATGAGAACTTGGTTTATCGGATAGCCCGCAACCGATGTGGTCTGGTACAAGGCACCGGTGCTTTTCGGATAATTTGGAAATCATCTTTCGGTAAAAGAACGACCAAGTCGGGTTACCATGGAGAAAAAGGGTTGGAGGGTCAGTGCCCTTCCCTTCATCCAGATAGCTCATGTAATATCCGGACCTAAGCTCAATCCGTTTGGGTGTAAACGGGTATTCTTGTTTTAATTGAGGAGATACCTTCAAGGATTAATAGAGAGCATGATACTGGAAAGCCCACTGCCAATGCCTAGCAAAGCCGTCCTTGCTTTTAAGTTTAATGGGTCTTTTTCACATGCTAAAGTATATGTGATCGGTAAAGATACAGAGCCACAATTTCCAAGTCTCTCAAAACTCGAAAAATTGCGGGAGGGATTTATGTTCATTGCATTGAGCACCGCATGAGTATGCGCTTTTCCCACTTGGTGAGTAATCACAAGTTCGGGTGTAGAAGACGCCCACTGGTGAAGATCTAAAAACCTATTCCAAGCTCTTGTAGCCACGGCAATTCCGGCATGAAGCAGTTCTTCTGAGTCCGTTTGCATAACCAAGTCATCCCCAGAGGAATCTCCCTCGCACAGTTCATTGTGTGAAGTGTCCGTTTCACAAACCCAGGAACCAAGAGATGGAGAGGAAGGTGGTGCGAATTGCCGATTTGCAATAGACCAGGCAACGGCACCAGCACCGATCGTCAAGTTGGCAAAGAATGGCTTAATGGATTTTCGGTCATGGGGACCTTCATTAAGCAGTTCAATCGTCTTATCCACCAAGGGTGCTCCATTCTCTCCGGCAACCAGAATCGCTCGGCGAATCTGCCCCGTTTCAATTAAAGAGCCAGCAAGGATTAATGCGTTTAAAAAGCCAAGACAAGCGTTGGAGATATCCAGGATCTGGGTTTTGGGCCCAAGTCCCATTAAACGGTGTACATAAGATGCAGTCGCGGGTTCCAAGCGGTCTCGGCAAACCGAGCAATGAATGAGCAAATCAACCTCATTCGGGTTAATCCCAATTTTTAGAAGTTTGTTGCCCGCTTCTGCTGAGGCTTGGGATGGTCTGAGGTTCGATGACCATAGTCTTCTCTCTGTGATACCAGTCATCAGCTCTAGGCGACCAACCGGAAGTTTTAACCGATGATACAATGGGCTTAAGCGATCCTCGATATCTGCCGAGGAAACGATATCTTGTGGCAGGGAGTATGCCATTCCCTCAATCACCACTTTACTGAAGTTCATTTTTTGAGGTTCATGGCAGAGGAAACAACCTCCTGATCAAAATAGTTTAATCCCATTCCGGCGTCGATTACGATGCCTTGCCCGTTGATCCCTGATGACTTTGAACTGAGTAAAAAAACGGCTAAGTTCGCAACTTCTTCGGTTTGCAGAGCCTTTTTCCGGAAAGTTAGTTTTTCGGCGTATAAATAATTAACTAGATAGCCAGGGATTCCGGCAGAAGCACTGGTCTTAAGAGGGCCAGCATTGACTGAATTAAAACGAACACTGCAATCCTTTGAAAAGGATTTGGCTAAATAGCGGACCGAAGCTTCCAGGGAAGCTTTGATTGGGGCCATGTAGCCGTAATTTTCAGCAGTTACATCCGTAGATGAAATCCCGATTGTAACCACCGATGCATCAGGGTGTAAGAATGGCTTACAAATCCTGGAAAGTTCAACCAGCGAAAATGAGGATATTTGGGTAGCCTGTAAAAAGTCTTGTCGATTGGTCTCATGAAAAGGTTTTAAGCCGTCAGTATAATTTGCAAAAGCAATAGAGTGTAGAATTCCGCTTAATTGAAGGTTTGGAAGACTCAAAAGACTTCGTTCTAGACCATGCAAATCCTCTTCCTTTTCGAAGTCACAAATAAATATCTCCCGGTCAGCCGGAATCAGTTTTTCTAATTGTTCCTTCCGAGCTTGGCTACGCACACAATAAATAAGGTTAGCTCCTTCTTGTTCCAATAATTTGGACACAGACCAAGCCACGCTTTTTCGGTTGGCGAAACCAACCACAAGAAATGTTTTTCCGGATAGATTAAGAAAGCTCACTTGGGTGAATCTTCTCTCACCATTGCCAGTGCATATGAAATAGTGAGGGCAACTTTTCCGTCCTTTCTAATTTCGCCTGACATGTTGAAAAATTGCCCCATCTTTTCGCCTAGAGTTACTGATATTTCTATGGTGTCACCGGGCTTTACCATTCTTTTAAACCTCGCGTCCCTGATTCTTGATAGAACCGGAGTGATATTTTCGTCGGTTAAGGATTCATCTGAGAGGTGATCGGCAAGAAAGATTGCACCTGTCTGAAAAACAGATTCACACAATAAAACACCAGGCATAATTGGATTTCCTGGATAATGACCTTCAAAAAAAGAGAAGTCAGACTTAATGTTCAAAGATGCCTTTGCACCCGTGTTGGTAATTTCAATTATCTTATCAATAAAAAGAAAGGGGGGGCGATGCGGGATTCTGCGATGAATTTCTTCCATAACAGGAAGATTGGTAATCGAACCGATCGCCTCAGGCAACGGCAAAGCTAGCATCCGATGAGTCTTCCGGGTCGCCCGATTGCCCTCCTCTCAAAAAGCTATCGATTTTATTGGCGGTAATAACTCCGTAATTAATCGTTCCCAGCCAGCCAGACATAATAATCCCCACGGAACCTGCATGAAACAACCCTGGTGCGTGGGTGGGTAGATCATTGGAGACTTCAAGACCTTCAAATTTTGTACCAAAGGTAGCCCCGTTTGCATGCTGAGTGTAATGTTTGATGGTTCGTGGTGTAGCGGCTTCGATATGCTCAATTTTAGTACGAATGTCGGGAACTATTTTTTCCAGAGCTATGATGCTTTCTTCACATAATCTTTGCTTAGCTTTGGAATATTCACATTCGCTAAGGTTCGCCCAGTCTTTCCACTTTGCATTTAAGGAAGCGACAATGCTGTACCTTGGTTCTTTACGGTGTGGGCGCGTATCTGGGTAATAAATGGAAAAGGTTCGGCTGGTGGTATGAAAATCAGCAAGCTCATCTGTTGAAAATTTGGGAGATTCTGATGTGAAAATTAAGTCTCCTAAAGATTCTGGCAAAACCTCTCCCTTTTTGAGACCTATGTATACTTGGCAGGAAGTGCTATTCAATCGGACATCTTTGGATTTCTTGGCAAAGCTCGAGGGCAATTTATCCATCCCGAGCATTTTCTCGATGGTGTTCTTTAGGTTCGCATTAGAAAGTACAGCTCCGCAGCGGATTTCTTTTCCGTTTACTTTCACTCCGGTTACACAGGGTTTACCCATTCGTTCTTGAGTAACAATTTTATCAACATTGCACTGCCGGCGAAGTTCCACTCCATTTTTACGTAATTCATTGACCATTTTTCTGACCAGTGAATCTGTGCCATCCTTAAATGTGTAAATCCCCTTTCGCATGAAATTTGTGAAAACGATTCCGTATGCGATGGCAGGATCCATAAATGAAGAACCATTTGCGTAGGAAATTGGTTCGAGCAAAAGGCGTTTCACATCGTCCCTCCCCGGGAAAAACTCCTCGAGTAAATCGCCTATGGTTCGACCATCCTTGGCAAAGTAGTCCATGTTTTTAAGGTGGTCGTAAAACTCTTCGATTCTTCCTTTCGCTATTTTGAATTTTTCCTGCAGGATTCGAGTGAAATCAAAACGGTCAAAAGTGGTATTTAGATCGTACTGTGGGTTTACAAATCGAATCCCTTTTAATTGAACGATGGAATCAGCGATTTCTTTGGTCCAATAGCGTCGACAAGACTTGATCATACCTACCGGAAATCCGTGTAATGATATATCAAAAATATGCCCACCAGCTCTTTTGAACCAAGTCGCCAAGCCTCCAAATTGATAATGGTGTTCAAGCAATAAGACTGAATGTCCCTGCTTGGCTAGGCAATTGGCTCCTGTTAAACCGCCTAGCCCACTGCCCACCACAACGACATCATAATAATCCTTAATTCCTTTGAGGTGATCTCTTTGAGAAGACATGATTTTATTCAATTGATTCTATAATATTCTGCAAGCTAGCCTTGCAGTTCAGATATAGACCGATTGTACTTTTGAGTGAATTCCTCGATGCTTTGCTCATCCGAGTCCCCAGGGCCTACCAAGCTCTTGAGATTCAGTTGCTTGAGAATCGAAAAATCTTCCTGGCTGAGTTCGAGAGGGGAGATGTAAAGAGAGTCCAGTCTCATCTCTAGTAGTGGAGACAAGTCATTTAACTTAAGTCCAATAATATTAAGATATTTGAGGGGGCAAAAGGTTAAGGGTTCGATGGAACGAATCGGTGACCCCGGGAGAAATAGCTTTTCTAATGGTGATTCTATTAGCGGAGATAAATCTTCGATCAAGGTCTTCCTAAGGTGAAGCTCTCTGAGCGGAGAACCTCTAAGGGGTTCAAGATTTTCTATATTCGTTTGATTTAAAGTGAGGTCTAGAAGAGGGCATTCACTTAAGGGGGTCAGACTATCAATGTTGGTTCCTTGCAGGTTAAGGCTTTCGATGTTTTTTTCAGAGAGTGGGCGAAGATCCTGTATGTGAGTTTGAGAAAGATCCAATTTAGCCAGAGGCATAGAGTGAGTAAAGGTTAGTTGCTCTAATGCACTTCCTGATAGGCTGAGTTCTTCAATAGGTAAAATAGCTAGAGATTCGAAGTCTGTGGCGAGGGAATTTTTGGCAGAAAGCCGGCGTAGACTAAAAAACTTTATCGACCGAAATGGAGTGGAGCAACCCACGGGTAAAGAAAGAGCTTCCAACGGGAAAGATCTAATACTTTCAGGATCAAAATGAGAAACCCTTGAGAAATCAATCTCACGAATGGGGAGATGGCTTAATTTAAAGATATTCTCTAAGTTGGAATCTTCAAGAAAACGAACCCCTACTCCCCCAGGAATTAGATAGACCTGAGCCGAGAATCCAAGTTGTTCAAGTTCTTTTGTACAAGACAATGCAACCTCATTGAAAAAACGAGTTTTTCCAGTTCTTCGAGTTTGGAGTTTGGAAGAGATCAACTTATGAAATTGTACAATTTAATTAGGACTCGATCTCTTTGATAAAGATATTCCTCCAACGAATTTCACCCCCATGTGTCTGTAGCTGGATTGGGCCTGAAGGCAGAATCGGACCAGATTTCTTCCAGTAATTGAGCAGGGTGGATTGGTCGACTACCAGTTTTTCGTTTAACCAAACAGAAACTGTGTCTCCTATCATCTGAATTTTCAGTCCATTCCACTCCCCAAACGGAAGATCTGCGTGAACCAGCGGCGACCAGCCCTCTTTGGGTCGGTTATTCCATAATCCGCCCGAGCCAGCCTTTGCACCAAACCTCCATTTCCCTCCTGATTCGGTCGTATCCCAAATTTGAACCTGAGGGTAGCCTCTTAAGTAAACTCCACTGTCTGCTTTAGCTACAGTCTTGTAATCAAGGAGTAGTATGAAATCAGAGAAATGATCCAATGTGGTAAGGTACAAACCATGACCATCGTTGATTAGGATACCTTCCTCCACTCTCCAGTGCTTTTGGATATCTAGAAGACTATCCTTTTGTTTCTTAGCTAATTCACTTTTAGGTAAGTTTATCCAAGAGGCAGGGTTTTCTGTCGAGAGACCCCACCAACCTGTTAAATCGGCTCCATTGAACAAGTTTCTGAAACCATTTGGTTGACCGTAGCTGGATTGGAATAAGGAAAGGAAAACGATCAGTAGTAGAAGCTGGAATTTCATAAATGAAGTTATGCAATTCTTACCATTTCTGGCAATTTTGAAACATGGCTCTCTTTAATGTTCTTTAAATATGTGAATGATTTTTAGGAAATGCCTTAAAATCAAAATTGGGAGGTGATGTGAGCCATATTACGAAAGATGAGATATTTGCCTGATTGCCTCATATACAGAAATCCCAACTGATACGGCCAGATTAAGAGAGCGTAAATCTGGGGAGAATTTTGGGATGGTTAATCGCTGTTCGCCGACCCATTGGTGAATTTCTTGGGGAACCCCTCCCCCTTCGTTTCCAAAAAGTAATCCATCTCCTGCTTGAAAGGTCGCATCCCAAATCGATTTTTTGGCATGAGTACTGAGCAAAAAGACATTCTTGGGTCTTTTTGCAGACTGTACAAAGGACCCCCAGTTTTGGTATTCAATCAAATCCAAAGATTTCCAGTAATCCATCCCCGCACGACGTAAATTCTTGTCAGTGATCTCAAAACCCAATGGATGAATGAGATGAAGACGGCAATTAGTGAAAGCACATAATCTCCCAATATTGCCTGTGTTCTGTGGTATTTCAGGTTGATAGAGAATTACATCTATCATTTTTTCATAGCACTTTTAAGAGCTTGTTCAGCTTCTCTTTGGGCGACTCTTTTTTTGAGGTCCTGTCGTTTGTCCCTTTGATTTTTCCCTGTCCCCAACGCAAGTTCGCACTTTATTAATGAGTTTTTAAAAAAAATCCGTAATGGAACAATCGTTTTTCCAGATGCCTCGACTGCCGATTGTAAACGATTCAGTTCTCTTCGGTTCAACAATAATTTTCTCGGTCGAGTCGGCTCGTGATTATTCTCATTACTAAATGAATACTCATCGATATAAGAATTGTAGAGAAATAGCTCATCTTTTACGAATCTGGCAAAAGATTCAGAGATTTGGGCTTTTCCATTTCTAATCGATTTTACTTCTGAACCCCGAAGTTCGATGCCAGCTTCAAATTTATCCCCTAGAAGAAACTTGTGCCTAGCTTTTGAGTTGGTGAAACTTGGTAGAGTTTCGGAGGACTTGGACTTACCTCCCATAAGAAAAAATTCGGAGCAACAGGAAATGCAAACCTGATGCTAGCTCAAATGATCAGTCTTCTAAAGATTGATCCCAAGGTTGATAGGTGATTTTGCCTTCGATTATTTCACGAAGGGCTACATCTTCAGGCTCAAGTTTTTCGAGAGATTCGATTAATGGCTTGCTGCCATGCTTTAATTGCTTGGAGCGTCGGGAGACCAAATTAATAAGTGCATTTGGATCTTCAACAATGGTTTGGGCTTCTTGTAAATATTCGTCTCTCACAGCAGTAGTTGGGTAAAATTAAAAAGGTTGTAAACTAGAAGGAACTATGAAAATTGCAATTTATTTCGATGAAACAATGCAAAGATAGTGACATCTATATTGGATTTACGACAGTAACTAGTAATCAAGATGCTCAAGTCTTATGTAATAAACTTGTTCAGAAAGGATTAGTTGCATGTGCACAGATTGGTCAGCCAATTCAGTCCATTTACAAATGGAAAGCTGAAATCAAAAACGAAAAGGAAGTAAAAGTAACTCTTAAATTTCCAGCTGAAAAGTTGGTAGAGCTTAGCAAGGTAATGCTCGAAATACACCCATATGAGTTACCTCAGTGGGTCTATTTGAAGGTAGATTCGAATTCCGAGTATGCAGAATGGGTATGGGCACAAACCCAATAACCGGATTACTCTTCTGGTTTTGTTTTAACAAGAGAGACGACTCGGTCTCCGTCCTTCCATTGACCTCTTTTACGAAGCAATTCAACGCGTTCGAAGCGTTTAAGGACATTTCTTTTTTTGATTAATCCGCCTGGAGGGCTAAAACTGGGATGTCTGCTCATTATTTTGATATAGAAAATTAGTGCGTAAATTTCAAGCGATAAAACTATGCGGGAGCACCTATAACATCAGTCCCTGGATCAAGTGAGTCCTTTTTCTCTTCTTTTGATTCTTGCTTGGCGTCACTTTTCTCATCCGATTCATCTGAATTGGAACTGTCGGGGGAAGACTTAATTACTTCGGAGATAATATGACCATGATCGAGGATTTCATGGATATGCTTGCCTTCAATCGTTTCAAATTCCAACAAAGCATTAGCTGAAGCATGAAGGGCGTCGATATGATCAGTGAGGAGTTGCTTTGCTCTCTCATATTGCTGGTCGATAATTTCTTTGATCGCAGAATCAATTTTCCGTGCAGTTTCTTCACTGTAGTTTTGAGCACGACTTAATTCTTTTCCTAAAAATACTTGATCTTGCTTGTCGCCAAAGGAGATCATACCCAATTCACTCATTCCCCAATCACAAACCATACTTCTGGCAATATTGGTAGCCATCCGGATATCACCGGCGGCACCACTAGTAACATCGCCAATCTCAATTTCTTCTGCTGCCCGTCCACCCATAGCACAGCATACTTGATTCAGCATCCTTCGTTTGCTGTGGTTAAGGATATCTTTCTTGGGGGTAAACATGGTACTTCCCAGGCTTTGTCCCCTGGGGATGATGGTAACTTTATGAATGGGAAGCAGTCCATCGTCTATTTTGGCCTGAACGATTGCGTGACCAGCTTCATGGTATGCGATGATTTTGCGATCCT
>JAQCIX010000047.1 GCA_027593365.1 Verrucomicrobiota bacterium | reverse complement strand
AATTTTAAGCTTAATTGTTTTACCATAACCCTTCTTTTGGGGCTTTCACTGACTCGTACTTCGTGAGTTTAAGGTAAAAGTAAATTCCTTTACATAAAAGATGGTGCCCTTTTGGGGGTGAGTTTGATCCATTCGGTTCGGGCTGAACCTTTCCCTTGATTTCTAATTACCAAATTTATTTCTTGCATATTCGTGTATTTATGTTTTTAGTGTATTTGTATCATAAAACCCAAGTACCTTATGAAAAAATTGTTAATCCCCCTCTCTCTCGCTCTCCTGCTCGTATTTTATATGTTCTTCAACACCTCTATACATGAGCCGGTTAAGGAGGTAGTACTCCTAAGTAAAGAGCAGGATATTAAAACTGAAACACCCAAACAAGGCACCACACGAGTTGATAAGGTCGATTCAGAATCAACTAAGTATGAGGCTGAAGCCAAACCAACCAATGCTCCTAGGGTTCCTGAATTAATCGAACCAGCGATGGAAGTAGCTCAAGAACCCGAGGTACTTCGGGCAAAGCAAATACTCGACGAGGTGACGGTAAGAATATTGGAAACTAAGGTCACAGAAGCTCAAACCCCCAATGCTCAGACTACGCGAACCACTTTGATCGAAACCAACATGAAGCATCCATTCATGGTGGTGAAGGAAAGAGGAAGTTTCTTCAACCAAACAGGAGAGCAAATCAATACAATCGAAGCTCAAGTAGCGAACCACCTTATTTTGCAGATCAAAGCGAATGTCACTCAAAACGAATTCGAGGCTGGTCTGGCCTTACTTAATTGCTCCGTAAAAGAAAAACTAAGTGAAACCAGTTATATCGTGTCGCTCCAGGATTCCCTCACTTTGGATCAAATCGAAAATAAAAAAGAATCCTTGGAAGCTTTGAGCGAACTGGTTGCGGTGGTCGAGCCTGACTATTTTGTGTATGCGATTGAAAATACAAATGACCCAAGGTTACTTGAACTTTGGGGTCTGCACAACACTGGGCAAACTGGTGGAAGCACAGATAAAGATATCGATGCACCAGAAGCGTGGGCCCTCCAGACAGGCAGTAAGGATGTTTTAGTTGGGGTTATTGATACTGGCGTTGATCGAGATCACGAAGATCTTCGTGAAAACATGTGGGTTAATCCAAATGAAATTGCCGGTAATGGAATAGATGATGATCAAAATGGCTATGTGGACGATATCCACGGATGGGATTTCTATAATAACGATAACAATCCAGACGATGATAACTCCCATGGCACTCACTGTGCCGGAACGATCGGTGCTGTGGGTAACAATGGTAAAGGAGTTGTTGGGGTTAACTGGAATGTTTCAATGGTTGGCTTAAAATTTCTGGGAGGATCAGGGGGTGGTTACCTTTCAGACGCAGTCAAAGCGATCTCCTACGCAACCAAAATCGGGGTTGATTTAACATCCAATTCCTGGGGAGGAGGCGGATTTTCCTCGTCCATGAAAAATGCCATTGATGAGGCTTCAAATGCAGGAATTGGATTTGTGGCCGCTGCTGGAAATCATGCTGGAGATAATGATGCTTACCCAAGCTACCCTGCTTCTTATGAGTCCGCTAATGTGATCTCAGTCGGGGCTCATAATCATTTTGGTGAAAGTGCATATTTTTCATGCTATGGTAAAAATAGCGTAGACCTGTTTGCTCCGGGAGTGAATATTCTCAGCACAACTCCAGGAAACAGCTATGCCAGTTATTCTGGGACCTCCATGGCCACACCCCATGTTGCCGGAGCATATGCTCTCTTACTCGCAGCCAATCCGCAATGGCAATCCGCTCAAGTAAAAAATGCCCTGATGGAAAGTACAGACCCTGAGGATACCCTTACCGAAAAATGTGTGACCGGAGGAAGGTTGAATATTCTTAAGGCACTATCCAATGAACCTCCTCAGGAAAACCTCATTTCAGCCAATCCATCGTCCATCGATTTTGGTGAGGTAGGAAAAAATGAAATCCATAAAATTGAATTTACTTTAAGCAATACAGGAAACGCAGATACAACGGTAACCGAAGCACTTTTGGTAAATGAAAGTGATTCAGATCTCCCCTTTTCCCTTTCGTTACCAACCCCTTTTGTGCTTGAGCCTAATATGGCTCAGGTAGGATCTGTCAGCTTTTCCGCCGATGTAGACGGAAATTATCAGGCAGCCTTACTTGTCAAAAGTGATGCCAGTAATGAGCCAACCTTGACCATTCCTTTGATGGCACAGCTTATCTCACAGCCTCAAATTTTAGTCCACCCATCGGATCTTCACTTTGGCCTCAACGAAAATGAATCTCAAACTCAAATCTTAACGATCCGAAACCTTGGAGATGGTGACCTTGTTTACTCTTTAAGCAAAACTGAACAAACGGACTGGCTCATATGCAATGAAGTAAGTGAATCTATTTTACCTGCGGGTCAGACTATAGAAATTGAAGTATTCGTAGATGCGAATCAAATGCCCACCAGTTTTGAGCAAAGTGGTTTACAGATTGAATCAAATGACCCAAATGCACCTTTAATTTTGATCCAAGTCTCCGCTGAAAGACTTTCTGAAAATGGAGGATTAGTATTCCGCCCAGCAAACCTTGATTTCGGTCATGTTTATGTGGGACATTCTGCTGAGAAAACAGTTGAAGCATATAATTCAGGCACAAACCCAATTTCAATCAGCCGGATCGCTTTTGCTGATTCTTCTTTTTCGCACCATTTGACGCTGCCAATTACTCTCTTACCTGGAGAAAAATCTACCGCAAAGTTGTACTTCAGTCCCCTTCAGGCAGGAAATATGGCTACAGATATGATGGTCATGACAGATGAAAATGGATTTTCCGTACGCAGCTTTCCGCTATCTGGAAATGCAGGGTTTGCCCCACAACTTTCTCACACCCCAGGCAACATGGATACCATTCTCAAGATGAATGAGGATAAAACCTTACAGATTCATTTGCAGAACCTTGGAGGAGGCTCACTCCATTGGTCTTTAAAAGGAGCCAATGGACTGGCGGGTAGCTCCTTTTCTTTGGGGAATGTATTTTCAGCAAGCCATTTTACTCCGCTTGGTAAGGGTATGGAAGACTTGAGAGAGGGAGCACCTGTCTCGAAATTGGGTGGTGGCCCTGATTACCATGGGTACTCATGGAGTGATTCCAACGATCATGCAGGTCCCACCCATAATTGGATTAATATTTCAACCAGCGGAGAATTGCTTGAGGAGCTTTCTTCTACGGATGATGGGTTTACAAAAATTGCCCTCCCCTTTGGTTTTGATTTTTACGACCAGTCCTTCAGTGAAGTTTTTGTGAGTTCCAATGGGTACCTAACCTTTGGAAGTGGTTCCTCTCTTCATGGTCACTTCCCCCTTCCCACTACCATGATGCCAGCAAACCTTGTTGCAGCATTTGCAACAGATCTGGACCCATCCCAGGGAGGAAACATTTATTACACTATAGATCAAGATGGCCTGACCGTACAGTACGACAAAGTGCGGGATTTCGGGGGACTCGGAGAGTATACCTTCCAGATCAATATCAATGCAGGAGGTGCGATTCGTTTCCGCTACGAAAATATGAACGGCTTAATCGAAAGAGCTACAACCGGAATCCAAAATTCATCTGCAGATGTGGGTCTCTTGGTTGCTTACAATAACCAACAGATTGTATCAAATTCAACGATCCGTTTGTCCACTGCACCAAAATGGCTTCACATATCCAAGCTTCAGGGAGAGATTGAATCAGGACAAAAAGAATCCCTCGATCTCACCTTAAAGGCTGGATCTATTCGTGCTGGATCCTATCAGGCTGAAATTGAAATCAGCACCAACGACCCAGAACAAAAACAAGTGACGATCCCGATTACTCTAACCATCGAAGAAGCAAAGTCCTTGGTGACTACTCCGTCCAATATAGATTTTGGGTTACTGGAAGTCGGTTTATCTGAAACTAAGACCACCCGTTTAGAGAATAATGGAAATGCTCCTGTTCTTCTCGAAAGTATCAACATTTCTGATAATGGCTTTAGTACAAACTTTCAACCCACGACACTTCAACCCGGACAATCCTCAGAAGTAAAGGTTACCTTCCAACCTGATAGGGGTGGACTTTACCAGGAAACAATCTCCGTACTTTCAAATGCCGACAACTCTCCATCAACAATTCTTTTGAATGGAGAGGGCTTAGCTACCCCAAAATTAAATGTGAATCCGGAGGTTGTAAACCTCACGGTAAAAGCAGGAAGCTCAATAGTTGAGAAGGTTGCCCTAGAAAACTATGCCGGACTAGCCGATGGAACTTTTTCAGTTCAATCTATTCGGAGTTCATCACAAAGCTCACAGGCAAAAAGATTGAACGAACAAAACAACCAATCCGGAGAAATTATCCCTGAAGATCCATTTGCCAACGAACATGCACCCAACCAATTGATCGTTCGTTTTAAGACCGGTAAATCAAATTTCGAAAATGCAAGCGGATTGGGTGAATCCTTTACAGTTGAAAGATCATTAGGCTCTGCACTCAAACCAGGCACATCGGGTAAAGCCCTCTCCTCTTCAAACATGATTCTGGTGCAAGCCAAGGATGGATCATCCTTATCGGAATTAGCCAGCGAATTAGCGAGCGATCCAGCCGTCGCTTATGCTGAGCCCAATTACCTGGTTCGTCGAAGTGGAGCACCCAATGACCCTCAATTTTCCGACCAATGGGCTCTGGAAAAAATTCAGGCAATCCAAGCATGGGATTTAGCAAAAGGTTCCTACGATGTAAAAGTCGGAGTAATAGATACCGGGATTGATTACAACCATCCAGACCTGCAGGGTAATATTTGGAAAAACCCCGGAGAAACTCCAGCAAATGGTATCGATGATGATGGAAATGGCTATATTGATGATGTGTATGGTTGGGATTTTGTTAACGCTGACAACGACCCAATGGATGGTCACAACCACGGCACTCATGTTGCGGGTACAATCGCTGCGGCCACCAATAACAGCAAGCAGGTTTCTGGAGTAGCCTGGCACACAAAATTGGTTGCACTTAAGTTTCTTTCGGATGGAGGATGGGGATACACTTCCGATGCCATTGATGCCATCGCTTACTGCGTCGCAATGGATATCCCGATCAGCAACAACAGTTGGGGAGGAGGCGGGTACAGCCAGGCCCTGAAAGATGTAATCAACGAGTCAGGCGATGCTGGCCACCTGTTCTGTGCTGCCGCAGGAAATAGCGGAACAGACAACGACCAGTCCCCTCACTACCCTTCAAACTACGACTCTCCCAATGTAGTTTCGGTAGCAGCATCCGACCCCAATGATCAGTTGGCATACTTTTCCTGCTTCGGAGAAATCAGCGTTGATTTAGCTGCTCCAGGAACTGGGATTCTAAACCTTATAGCCAATGGCGGAAGTGCTTACATGAGTGGAACCTCTATGGCCACTCCCCATGTTGCCGGCGCAGCTGCAGTATTACTGAGCCAAAACCCTAATGCACGGCACCAAGAACTGAAAAATTTATTAATGAACTCAACGGATCCAATCGATGCGTTCCAAGGTAAGATGGTATCGGGAGGAAGATTAAATTTGTTTGAAGCAGTACAATCCTCTTCCCCAAACTGGTTAACGGTAAGCCCACAATCAGGAAACGTCCCAGCAGGTGGAAAATTTGATTTGGATTTTTCCATCAATGCAGAGAACTTTGTAGCAGGAAAGAAGAATGCTATCGTAACTCTTGAAACCAACGACCCGTTGGCTAGCTTGATTGAAGTCCCCGTCAACCTTACCATTACTGGGACTCCAGAAATTGCAGTTCATCCAACAGAGCTCAATTTTGGAGATGTTTGGACTGAAGATGGTAAAGGACTGGCCATCACCTTAAGCAACCTCGGCACCGACACCTTGGTAATCAATAGCCTAGACTTTGGCCATGATGCTTTCTCGGCAAACTCTAATCAATTATCCTTAGCACCAGGCGAGGAACGATTGGTTGAGGTCATTGCCAGCCCAGTCTCCAGTGAGAGCATTCGTTCTTTCCTGAGGGTTAACTCAAACGATCCCGCCCATTCCTACACCGATGTTATGTTAGTAATGAATGCGATCACCCCTCCTTCCCTCTCCTACTCACCAAGTTCCATTCGTGTAAACATGGAACCTGGTCAAACAACCAAAAACCAAGTGACCATTACAAATACAGGAGAGGCTACTGGTGCATGGGATGCTCGGGTTGTGGAAACTAATATGAAAAGGGCCCGTAATTTTGACTTCGACCAAATGGTCGCAGGGCTCAATGCAGATGGGAGAACACCTGACTTTTCAAACCCAGGTCATGCTCTTTTTCTTAATCAGAACCCTTCAGCCAGAGAAGAAGATGCACCCACGGCCGTTCGATATGAAGGTTCAAATACGACCAGTGGGTTAGAGATTGCAGTTCTTGGTGGAGAAGCATCAACCGAATTGGAAAGCTTTGGGCTGGGATTATCAGAATTGGATAATATCTCCGGTGTAACAACTATAGACGTTTCTGGTCTTACCCCGTTATTGGATGAAATTAGTGCTTTTGATGCGGTCATTGTTTACAGTAATTATTCTTACTGGGATAACGAGGCTCTAGGAAACTTAGTTTACGAGTATTCAGCCACCGGAGGAGCGGTGATCACGATGCCTGGCGAGAATCTCTTCTTTGCCGAGTCGGATGATTGGTCGCTCGCTGGCAACTGGAGAACTCAAGGTTTGTCGCTGTTTGATATGCAACCTTCTTTTGATGATTTTGAAAATCACTTAGGAGAAATTCACTTACCAAACCACCCTCTGCTCGAAGGAGTAAAAGCTTTTTCAGGAACCCTACGCATCCTTCATGAAACTCCCACTCAAGACGGAGTAGTTGCTGCCTCCTGGGCAGACGGAACACCTTTGATAACTTTTCGTACCGAACCCAATGTCGTAGTTGATTTAAACTTCTTTCCAACTCATGGCCAATGGGATCAATCAACCGATGGGTGGGTTCTTATTCAAAATGCCCTCGATTGGTCCACTCGCTCCTTTCAGCCTTCCTGGTTAAGCGGATCGCCCCTATCAGGAGAGGTTTCTGGAGGAACAGCGACCAATATGGAGTTATCTTTCGACGCAACAGGTCTGGCAGAAGGGAACTACACGGCCGAGATTCATTTCTCCAGTAATGATCCCAAGCAGTCTTTCTTTGCCGTGGAAGTATCCTTAGAGGTTTTGGAAAACCAGGCTCCGGTTGCCTCTTCCAAAACAGTGAAGGTAAAAGAAGACGGCAGAGTTGAATTTATGCTAGAAGGTACTGATCCAGACGGAGATGAGCTTACTTTCATCGTTACTGAGTTTCCTAATTATGGTTCGCACAATAATGAAAACGAGCTTTTCGTCTATTCTCCTGCAAGAGATTTTAATGGGCAGGACCGCTTGGTGTATAAAGTTTCCGATGGAAGAAAAGAAAGTGATCTTGCAATCGTTACCATCGAAGTGGAGCCCCAAAACGATGCACCCTGGGCAAAGTCTTTTGAAGTCAATGCCACCGAAGACGAATTTTTCTTCGTCGACTTTGATTATGGAGATATCGATGGGGATGCACTCACCCTTCAGTTAACTAAATTACCTACTAACGGATTCCTCTGGAAAGAAAGTGGGCAATGGCTCTACTTTCCGAACAACCACTTCAACGGTGAAGATAGTTTTCGCTACCTTGTAACAGACGGTAATCTTAATAGCCAGGAAGCCAATGTATTGGTTCGCCTTGAGGCAATAAACGACGCTCCCGTTGCTCAAAACCTCAATCTTGAAACCAATGAAGACACATCAGTATCTTTCGAACTTCTCGCACACGATGTTGATGAAGACGCCCTGTCCTTTGACATCGTGAGTAACCCTCGCCACGGCACACTCATTCATAATGGAAGCAACCAATGGATATACACCCCCTTTGAACAGTTCTCGGGTACAGATCGTTTTACCTATCGTCCTTTTGATGGCTCTGTTCATGGAAATCATGGATCGGTTCAAGTGAGTATACTTGAGGTTAATGATGCTCCAATCGTTCAATCATCCACCTTTCGCCTCAAGGAGGATGGCAACATTGCAATCAAGTTAATTGCATCTGACCCAGATGGAGACAGCTTAACATTCTCCATCACTTCAGAACCTGCGAATGGAACACTATTGGGAAATGGCCCTAATTACACCTACACGCCTTCCCAAGACTTCAATGGAATGGATGCTTTTACCGTGACCGCAAACGATGGGTCACTAACCAGTATGCCAGCTGAAATCAATCTGGTGGTCGAATCTCAAAATGATGCACCTTATTTCGAATACAACCTATCTGCCCTATCTGGTGGAATTCGTGAAACGCCATTGAGGATTCAATTCACCACCAAAGATGCAGATGAGGACGAATTAATTGTTTCACTTGGCACTCAACCAACCAATGGTGATTGTTACCTAGAGGATGGAGAGCTTGTCTTTCTTCCAGCACCAGGATTTGAAGGATCCGATAAAATAGAGCTTATTCTCGATGACGGAACCCAGACCATTAAAGAAGAACTCAGCGTTATGATCCAAGCACACCATGACCCATTCAAGATAAGCTTTGATAAAGATACTGACCCACTCTTGGTAAACATGCTCTATCAGGTGAATGAAATTCTTTTGCAAGAAATGAAAGCTGTTTTTCAATTAGAAAGCAATCAAACCGAAAACACTGTTGTCGCATCTATGGGAACTGGAGGCTCAACCGATGCAATCGATTTGAATGAATGGCTCCAAAATGTGGAATCTCTACCGGGTGCTTCCTATGTCTTCCATGCTGAAGAAATTGAAAATCGTTTAAACTGGAAAGTGTCTTCTTTTTTGGACCCCATATCTAGTGTAGATACAGATAATAATACTTCCGCAGGTAATTCCGATGATGCTCTGCCTTCTGATGACGAAAATACGGAGGAAGTAACCGAGAATAACGAAGGTCTCAATGAGGATGACAATGCGGATGAAGTTTCTGATGAACCCAGCATTGAAAAACTACCCATGATCGAAGCACTAGGTTCCAACTGGTATAATGCTCAAGGGATCGGACTCTTCTTTGATGCTGGAAACGGATGGATCTACCACATCGATATGGGTTGGTGCTTCCTTAAAATTTGCGATGACCAAGCCTCTTTTTGGATGTTTCACGACAAATTGGGTTGGTTTTGGATGAATCAGGAAATGCCCAATATGCTCTTCCTCGTTAATGACTCGACTGAAGGGTGGTATTATTTCCCACAAAACACCTTAGCAGAAAGTAAGTACATCTATGGCTACAACAGCAGTACCTGGTATCAGTGGAACCAATAACTTTCATCAACTAAAGAACTAAAATCAGATGAGAGATTACAAAAAATACAAAAGTACATCCAATACCCATATTTTTGAGTGCCTTGCTTTTTACTTCAAGGGTTCCACCCTCATTGTTCACTGATATTGAGCTCCAAAATAAAGGTTGAAATGAGAATTTTGATTTTGGCACTTTGTACGCAGTTAGCCTCCTGTGCCTTGATGAATTCTCATCACCACATAACTCTAGACCATAATATCACTCTAAAAATAGAAAAAGAAGTTAGGCAATTTATTGAGGAGCTTTACAGCGAATGAACCTTTTCAAGTCACCTATTCTTACAGCCCGCTTTGCTATTGGTAAGGAAATAAAATATTGATCTCGCTGGGATAAAGTTTTCCCATTGAAATGGAGGGGTGGATACTGAACTGTCTAATTTTGGAAAACGCTTCGCTGGCAAGATTGGGATCGCCGAACTGATGGACGACCTCGGGTCGGCCCTCGCGGCCGATCCTGCACCGCTGATGCTCGGCGGGGGCAACCCTGCCCATATTCACGAAGTTCAAATACTCATCCGTCAGCGGATGTCTGATATTATGGATCAACCGGATGAGTTCGAGCGACTGATCGGCAATTACGATACGCCCCAGGGTGCTGCTCCCTTTCGTCAAGCCTTGGCGGACATGTTCAATCATGAGTACGACTGGGGAATCGGGCCGGAAAATATTGCCCTTACCAATGGTAGCCAAAATGCCTTTGTCTCTCTATTTAATTTATTTGCCGGCCGCTTTGAGGGTTCCCGAAAAAAGCAGATCATGCTCCCCCTGACTCCCGAATACATCGGGTACACCGAAGTGGGAATGGAACCCGATTTCTTTCTCGCCCGCAGACCCAAAATTGCACATCTGGAAGATTCCTTTTTCAAGTACCGTATCGATTTCGAAGGTCTTCACATTAGCAAAGAAGTCGGTGCACTTTGCCTCTCCCGGCCAACCAACCCAACTGGTAATGTGGTCACCAATGAGGAAATTGAACAACTTAGAACACTCGCACGTCGTGCCGGAGTACCCCTGATTCTCGATAAC
>JAQCIX010000046.1 GCA_027593365.1 Verrucomicrobiota bacterium | reverse complement strand
AAATGTAGTGAGTGCAGTGTCCATACTGGGTGTGAAAAGAATCCAGCATGGCATCCATGCGTCGAAAGATGAAGAAGTCATGGAACTCCTCGCAGGCGAGGGGGTAACTTTGGACATCTGTCCGATCAGTAACTACAAACTCCGAGTCTTTGACCAATGGGAAAACTACCCAATCCGGGAATTTATGGATCGTGGAATCCGTTGCACCATCAGTACGGATGACCCATTGTCCTTTGCCAATCGACTGACAGATGAGTATCTTGCTTTGCACAGGGAGATGAATTTTTCAGTAAGTGAACTCGCACAATTGGCTAGGGCTGGATTTGAGGTGGCGGACCTGCCCGAAAATGAAAAGATTACACATCTAAGCGAGATTGACCGTCTACTTGCCTTGGAGTTGGAGGGTGTGTCTTAATGGAAGAAATATACACCTGCCCCGACGAGCAAAGCGGACGGGTCGATAAATTGCTGGCTGAGAAGTATACTGAATTTAGCCGTGCTTTTATCAAGCAGTCGATTGAGGATGGGAATATTACCCGGCTTGATGGCTCCAGGATCGAACCCAAAAATAAATTATCCCCCGGCGATCATTTACGCGTATGCCTGGTTCGCCCAGTCGTTAATCCATTGACTCCTTACAAACATCCACTGGATGTACTTTTTGAGGATGAAGATATCCTGGTGATTAATAAAGAAGCCGGCATGGTTGTGCACCCTGGTGATGGCACCAATGATCAGACCCTGGTTCATGCCCTGTTGCATCATTGCCCGAATCAACTATCTCCTGTCGGGGCCCCCTTGCGTCCGGGCATTGTTCATCGTTTGGATAAGGACACCAGCGGGGTAATGGTGGTGGCGAAGAGTGAGGCCGCCCACCTCTCCCTTGCCGATCAGTTTGCGAACCGCCAAACCAGCAAAGTCTACCAGGCCATTGTCTGCGGAAAAATGTTTCAAAGAGGTGAGTTCAATCAACCGATTGGGAGGCACCCAGCCGTACGGGTGAAAATGGCGGTTTCAGAAAAGGGTAAGCCTGCTCTGACCCGGTGGAGAACGAAGGGCGTATACCGGAGTTCTTTTTCCCATGTGGAATGTGAGATTCTTACTGGGCGCACCCATCAAATACGAGTGCACTTCTCTGCCAATGGACATCCTTTAGCTGGTGATGTAACCTATGGCTATCGCGAAAGAAAGGGTGGGGCAGGCTTTTTCCCCCGGGTGATGCTCCATGCGTGGAAACTTAGCATTGAGCATCCACAAAGCAAGGAAGTGAAGGATTTCTGTGCCCCGCTACCCGAAGACTTTTCTTCCTGCCTCGACCGATTGTCGGAGGGATAATAGGATTCGTTAAGATTAACTATGAGCGTGCAGCGAGGCGGTGATCTGCCCGAATGCATCGTCGACATCGTCGACAATCTTAAACAGATTTACATCCCCTGGGGAAATCACTCCCCACTTGATAAAATGATCGAAATTGATCAGTCCGTCCCAGAATTCCTTACCGTAAAGAAAGACAGGCATTTTTTTGTGTAGTTTGTTGGTCTGGGCGAGGGTCAGGGTCTCAAAGAGTTCGTCCATTGTACCAAACCCGCCAGGGAAGACCACAATGGCCTTGGCGTGATACAGGAAGTAGAATTTACGCAGAAAGAAGTAGTGAAACTCAAAGGATAGATCGGAGTCGGCATAGGGGTTAACACCCTGCTCAAAGGGTAGGCTGATCCCGAGTGCAATTGACTTGCCACCCGCTTCGTTCGCACCCTTGTTGGCGGCTTCCATCATCCCTGGGCCGCCACCCGAACAGACGAAGTATTTCTGGTTATCAGGGTTTTTCTCGGACCACTCGGTCAGTTTGGCTGATAACTGCACCGCTTGGTCATAGTATTTTGAGAGGCGGGCAATAGACTGGAGTTTGGCAAGTTGGGCGATGTCCTCGTCGGTGCGTTCGGACTCGCTAGGTAGTTGGGCGGAAAATTCATTGAGTTGGGCATCAGCTACTGCAGAAGGTTTGGGACGGGCAGAACCGAAGAAGACGACGGTGTTTTCCACGCCCTGCTGCCTAAGGCGGACCTCCGGTTCCAAAAGTTCGCATAGCACCCGAATCGACCGGGCGTCATGACCATTGAGGAAGTCTTGGTTGTCGTAAGCTTTCTTTGGGTTATTAGGCATGAACTGAATCATGTCCCTAAGGGGTCAATTGGAAAGAAAAATAGAAATTTATACTAAAGTTCTAATTTTGGGTGCCGACTATGCATAGTAGCCACAAGGATGTGGCCTCAGAAAATTGGTTCGATCCACAGGAGGTAGATTAGAATCAGCGATCTTCCATTTATGGAATTACCTGATTAAACAAGTGATTTACTTCAACGACCATTTACATAGTAACTCGACAGATGACTCTACGAACCCAGAGCCTCTTTCATTTAAAGATGGTTCAGATAACCTCATCAACTTCCCTGCCTCTTGCAACCCCCAAGAAGAGGAAGTATCAAAGTGGGTGAATATTTTGATGAATCAATCTGGTGAGTTTCCCCTTCCGCTTCCAGGAGGCACAAAGGTTGTCCCAGGTCGCGATCCTCTCGATCTTCTCGCTGAGACCCTCTTGGATAAGGGTGTCCTTTAAAGTCGTTTTATGCTCTGGCGGGCATCCCATTTTATTTTATTGATCCATCTTCTTTCCTGCGGGGAAGATGTGAGCACAGGTTTAGGGCCGGATGTAGATAAACCCACTCCGTCCGTTGTGCTTTCCCCCGAGCAAGTCAAAGAGCGGGCTCCTGGTGTGCAAATCCGTGAAAGGGTAAATAAAGGTGTGAGTAAAAAAATTCTTAATGAATTTGAGAAACCTCTGCACACCTACCCCTTGCTTGATCATACGATGGTTGAATATGGGAAAGATGGACTGTTATACCGAAAAGGAGTGGATGGACCTTTTAGTGGGCGAATGATTCATATGGGTCAAGGGGGAGATTCTATCCTTGAAGCATCTTTCCTTGATGGGCGACCCCATGGGGCACAAATCAGAAAAAATAAAGACGGCAGGGTCATCATGGAAGCATGGATGGACCGCGGGGTTTTGACTGGTGTCAAAACTAAATGGTGGGACGACGGACGAGTGCGCGAGGAAGAATACTGGGAGAACGGTTCTTACCGTGGTCGCTCTATCTGGGATGAATCAGGCAGGTTGGTCAAGGAAGAGCGAGCCAGATAAAACTCGTCAGATTTGGGTAATGATCTCGTCAATCTTGTCGAGGTAAACTCCCAGATCTCCAACTCGAAGGACGGATAGATTGTTCATGGAATCCAGGTCTTCGAGTTTCTTCCAATTGTGAAACATTAAATCGGATAAATCATCCGGGCAGACCAAGGCGAGAAAGCGGGTTTTCTTGGACGATATTGTGTTCCGGAGAATCCCTTCTAAATCCTCTGTGTCGCTGATAGAGAGGGCATCTCTGACCTCGATGCCTAGACTTAATGCCGGAACCCATAAATCCACCTCATTTGCCGTGTAACTGGATATAACCCGATGGTTTCTGCGGCTTAACTTTTCTTCGCATATGTGAATGAGGTCCTTGATGGTGGCTGATTCACCCGTCAGGGCATCCCTCTCCTTACTCACCAATGCATGTAAATAAGCGTGTAAGTCTCCCTTGTGCAAAAGTTGAACACGCTGAAGAGCGTGGAGTCGAATCTCAGTATCTGGAAATAAATGCTCAAGGGAAATATCATGAGCAGAGTTCCATGATTCGCTGTCTAAATGATTGCTACGATCCTTAATGATTTCGTCTAAACCTTGAGGAATTTCGAAGGCATGAACCCGTAGGTCGTATCCACCATACTTATGAGATAATTTCACCAAATTCTCCCTGATCCACATAGCTAGGCAAAGAGCCTGGGTATTGGACTGGTAACCAGAGGAACTAATCCTTGCAGTTATCTGTTTGAATTCATTGATTCGTAGCAAACCGTTCGCTTTTTCACAATGCTTCGCATCCAGGCATTTCACAATCTCTTCGATTAAATACTGATCGTCCCGCCAGTCTCTTCTTCGCCTATGATAGATAGGTGTATTAAGAGAAGTAACCCTCGGGCGATTCGATGATTTTCGGGTGGAGGTTGATTTCACAGGACTTGCAGACTAAGGTGTTTTTATACCTTTCATCCCAAATGTTGCAATTTAACAATCTAAATAAGACTAACCCCATCCTTTTGAGGCTGTGCAGATGTTTTCTTCCATTCATGGTTTTGAGCACATCCGTAGCACTCATAGGAGAAACCCAGATTGACGAGGATACAGGGAAATTAACCGCAAAAAAAAATGGAGTGATCCGGGTTATAGAACCAGGTATTTTTGACTACCAGTCTGCCGATTACATCGTACGAATGAGGGCATGGGGAGTAAGTTTCCCCTCACGTTCCAATCCTGGTTACAAGGAAGCGATCCAATTTTCAGAAGAATTACTTCTCGATTCAAACCTCAGCATTTCAGTAAAAAAAGAGTTCGATCCGCAAAATTATAAAGTGGTGGATATCTTCATTCATGCCCAATCTAAAAGCTTTTCAACACTGTGCATTGAACAGGGAATCGGGTGGCATAATGAAAAAGAGACCAGTAGGCATGGTGTATTTGTGATCTCTCAAATTAAAGCGAAAAGGCAAAACATTGGTATCTGGAAGCATGGGATACCCGCAGATGAACAAGCCACGGGAAGCTCGATACCAACCCCAATCCTAAAGTCGATGATCGGGGAGAATCCATTCGCTGCAGGGATGAAGTTTTGGGTAACCTCATTTAACAAAATTCACCGCCCCGGGTGCTCATTTTACGAGCGCGGGAGAGGAGAGTATAGTAGACGACCTACGGGTACGGATTGCCGGATTTGCGGAGGGGTAAACGCTAAATAAGGATTGTTTAGGAGTTTATAATTTCAACCAACTCGTCTTTGGATTTCAATCCAACAAGCGTTTGGGAAATGGTTCCGTTTTTGTAGACAAGAATCGTGGGGATGGATTGAACCCCATGCTCTTGCGCAAGATCGGTATTATCATCTACATTCACTTTATAAATATTCACTTGGTCACCCATTTCAGTACTAAGCTCCTCGAGAGTTGGACCCAATGCCTTGCAGGGGCCACACCAAGGTGCCCAAAAATCAACCAATGTGGTTTTATCAGTCGAGGAGACTGCTTTATCAAAGCTTTCTTTATTCAGGTTTATGATTTCGCTCATTATGATTTGTTTATTGTAAGAAAATTAAAACACTCAAGGTGACAGCTCCACCGAAAACAAGAATATCGAGCAGGAGGAGAAGGATACTGGGTTTGGCGGCACCCGAAGATCCTGCAGAATTTTTAGGGGCTGCTTTTTTCTTGGATTTCTTCTTGGAGCCAGAATCCTTATCGTCCTCACTTCCGGACTGATCGGCTTCTAAAGGAGCAGTTGGAGGTGTAGGCATCACCGGAGCAGTGGGAGCAGGCACAGGTGCAGGTGGGGGTGCAACCAAAGGGGATGGAGGTGCGACTCCAGGGGTGACAGCAGGAAGAGGTGGTGCTGTAGGTGCAGGCGGTGCAGCACCAAGTGCTGGTACAGGAGCGGGCATCGCGGGACTTGGTGCACCACCTGGCACGGGCGGAGAAAGAGGCGAAGGAACCTTGAGCTTCGGGGCTCCTGGGTTGGGCAGGACGGGTGCACCAGGCACCTTGAGTTTTAAGCTCGGCGTGGGCTGGGGTGAAGGAGGAGCGGCCATATCAGAAAGATTTAGGAATCAGGCGTATTCTTGGCAATGATGTCCGATAATTCGTCTGGAGATGCCTCCTCCAAGGCTTTTCCTTTGATAGATAAATCCTCCATTGTTTTAAGCAAAGTTTCGGTCATCCTTCCGTGGGTTTCATCCGAACCTCCAAGGATTGAAAATTTATCCGCCTGGGTGATTCTCTTGTGACCATCCGTGCAATCCAGCCCAAGACCTAATAAGTGTGCCATAACTTTTGGGTCCTTATAGGGGATTTGAGGATGAAAAGGTCTTGAGTTCATATCTATAATTTATTTGCAAATGAAAGTAATAGTCAACCTTACATAGCGTAAATGGAACTAAGTCCGTCTGGTTCAGTTAATTGGTTGAGTTTAAAACCGCTCAGGCTAAGGCCTATGCTAAATTCGGTATTATTCTCCCTGCTGGTGCCCTTTCTTTGGGTAATAGTGAAGTCCCAGACCCAACTGCTTCCAGTACGGTACTCAAGCCTGCCATTCCAGTAAGTTAAAAAATCCTGATCTAAATCGTAAAGGGCACTTAACGAGCTGAAGAGTTTTTCATTTAATCTCTTCCAACCGGAGAAATAGGTGTAATTATTAAAATCCAGATAACTCAAATAGCTCAAACTGGCACCCTGGAAACGACCATCCCTGAGATTAAGCCCATAGGATTTTCGGTAGTTTTCACCTGACCGGAGGTCCACTTTGTGACGAACATTCAAGCTGACCCAATGAGCGGGGTGCACCGAAAGATCTGCGTACAGGAAGTCGCTGTCCTGCGTGCCTACTTCCCCTGAGTTGTAAACATCGTAAAAAGCACGCATGGAGAGCAGTCTTCTGTTGGCTTCATTCCACTTGGCAAAAAGGTTATTTTCCCAACCGAAGCGAATGACTTCTTTTTCACGAATAATTTCACTGTCTTTGTGATCTAATATGTCCAAGGGTGCAAGATTGAGGTCTTCTACTTCTGGATTCACTATTGGGATTTGTCCTGAACTACTTCCACTCACATGTTCCGTGCCTCTGTATCCAATGGATAGCTTCATGGAGTGGAACATTTGGTCAATTTCCCAAACTTCATTGGAGTAGGGAAGGGGTTGATGAAAATGAGCATGCAGATCCAAGCCATATTCAAAAAAGGAGCGGTTAGGGTTGCCCGTAGGTAAATCATAGTCCTGGTGTAACAGGGCAAGGGATGGATTCAGGACTAATCCATTGGCTATTGCTATGGGTTTCTCCGCCTTGTAGCCAATATTAAACCTTCGAATGGATGGTTCTCTCGCTCCGTACTCATCTCTTTGGATTAAGCTTCCATATGCAAGGCTACCGCTGTGATAGAGATATGACTTATAATAAGGACCACCATCCATTGTGAGTAGTGGAAGTTGCTCGACCATCGACTCATGGGAATTGGTTTGCCACTTTGTGAAAACTGAAACGGAGTAACCATTTCCTTCGTAGGTCATTTCATTATGACTTTGGTTCCACTGATTGGAGTAGAACTCATTCCTCCTGAAATCACGAATGATTTCGGAGTCCCCCTCCCATTCGATTGCTGTGGAGGATCGAAAGCGGTCAGAAAATCGGGACAGATTGGTAAAATGAGCATATCCCCGATTTTCCCGAATAGGTAAGCCGCGGGCATCCCTTCCAGGGCTGCTTGTGGTGTCATTTACCCAACCCCCTTTGAATCGCGAATTTATGTATCCATCTTCAAAACTTTTCGAGTGAGTGATCGTTGGGGAAATCAGGAGTCCCCTGTCTTGATAATAAGTCAGGGTCGCACCGGTAGTAATATCGCTCCACTTGTAATCAAACCCAACCTGACCATACCAACCGAGGGTTCCGTCTTTCCCGACTTTAATCATCGAGCTTACCCCGCCTAATCCATCTCTTTTTTTACCAGTATAACCAGGAAGGATGCCGATTAAAATATTTCCGATCCTTACCTGAGAAGAGGAAATCGAAAAAGTCGAGCGATTCGAGTCTACGGTATAATTTCTTGCCCTTATATTTGGTTCGAAAAGTCCGGGTTCCGACAGATATAGAACTCCATGATGGTAGGTTTCAATGCTTCCATTGCTCTCCAATGTTTTAGCAGTGAAATGTTTTGGAGGGGTTCCGCCAACTGCATTAATGGCAAGGTAATCTCCTGTTTTGGTTTGTAAATTAACCCGATCTGCTAAAATACGGGAATCCCCACGGGTGATCGAAACTTTGCCCACAGCAAGAGCATCGCCCGTTTCTCGGTTCCAACTTATTTCTTCTGCTAAAACTAAAAAGTCATCGCCTTTAAGGGATGCATTGCCCACCGCATGGATGGTTTTATTTTGATCGGTGTAGGTGATGGGTTGATCGGACTCGAGTACCAAATTTTGGTCACCATAAACCCAAGTGGATGAGGCTAGAAGAGAAAGTACGGCACAAAGTAGGATGGTTTGCAAAGGAAGAGGAATCACTTCAAAAAAAATGCTTCATTCCCACAAAGGTACAAGGATAATTAATTTTGATTAATCAACCTTGCGTTTTTGATTGCACACGACTCTAAGTGATTAAGTCGTGACCTTATCCAATCAAGAAATCAAATCCATATGCCAAGGGAATATCTATGACCCGCATCATTTATTAGGCATTCACACGCTAGGGGACGAGGAAGGGGTGGTGGTTCGCGGGTGGGATCCGCCAGCTCAAAAACTGACTCTAACCAGACTTGATACCTCGGAGTCCTATTCCATGGAGTCAATTGAGTCCAGCGGGTTATTTGAGTTGGTTCTCCCAGATACAGCAGAACCCTTCAAGTATTCGTTCCACTCTGAATATAAAGGGGGGGCTCGCAACTGGATTGATCCTTATTCTTTCCTACCCACGGTACAAAATAACGACCTTGCTGCTTTTAATGAAGGTTGGGACCGAAGGCCTTTCGAAAAATTGGGAGCAATCCCAAGGGTTTCGGATCAGACCGATGGAGTTAGCTTTGTAGTTTGGGCCCCATCCGCCAGGGCAGTCCATCTGATCGGGGACTTCAATCATTGGAATACCCTATCTCTTCCAATGCGTAACTTAGGGAGTTCCGGGTGCTGGGAATTATTTGTTCCTGCAGCGAAGGTTGGAGATAAATATAAATTCAGAATCCTTGGAGCAGATGGGATATTACGAGAAAAAACAGACCCATTTGGATGGCGTTTTGAATGCTTACCCGGAAATGCTGCCATTATTTGCGATCGAGAAGAGGAAAGAAAATCGAGCCTCCTGCCCCAAGGAACTGGCACGAGGGAAACCCCTTTGTCGATTTATGAAATGCACCTCGGATCTTGGCGGTATGATCCTAAGTCGGGTGAGCCTTTGAGCTACCTGGAGCTTGCCAGGGAATTGCCCCAGTATTTGAAATCTCTCGGGTTTACCCATGTGGAGTTTTTACCCTTAAGTGAATACCCCTTTGGGGCGAGTTGGGGTTATCAGGTGACGGGTTATTACGCACCAACCCATCGATTTGGTTCGCCAGAGGACTTTGGTGTCTTGGTTGAAAGTCTCCAAAATTCAGGAATTGGAGTCATAATGGATTGGGTCCCAGCTCATTTCCCTGCAGATGAATTTGCCTTGGCAAAGTTTGATGGCACTTGTCTTTTTGAGCATGAGGACCCAAGGAAAGGAATGCATGCGGAATGGGGCACCCTATGCTTTAACTATGGCAGGGCAGAGGTGAGGAGCTTTCTGATTGGTAGTGCGGTGGCTTGGTTGGATAGGTTTGGGATTGATGGTTACCGTGTGGATGCGGTGGCATCGATGCTCTACCTCGATTACGCAAGGAAGGATGGGGAGTGGTGTCCGAATATTTATGGAGGAAATGAGAACCTTGAGGCGATTGATTTTTTAAAACAATTCAATCATTCGATCCATGAAGAGCACTCAAATGTTATCAGTATTGCGGAGGAATCGACCTCTTTCCCTCAAATCACCAACCCACCATACACTGGTGGACTCGGTTTCGATTTTAAGTGGAATATGGGGTGGATGCATGATGTGCTCGGCTACTTTTCTACCGATCCAATTTACCGTAAGTACAAGCACAACCAGTTAACCTTTGGTGCCATGTATCAATTTACCGAAAATTTTGTGCAGGCCTTTTCGCACGATGAGGTGGTTCACGGGAAAGGATCGTTGGTAAACAAAATGAATCTTGCTTATCAGGAAGACCGAATTGCTAATCTTCGTGCCCTTTTTGCCTTACAATGGCTTTGGCCAGGGAAAAAGACGCTCTTTATGGGGTGCGAGTTCGGGCAATGGACGGAGTGGGATTTTGAAAACCAATTGGATTGGGCATTGCTGGATTTCCCTAATCATCAAGGTTTGAGGCAATTGATTACCGACTTAAATAAATTGTATCAAGAGCACCCAACCTGGTCTGCGATGGATCACCGCTCCGATAAATTTAGGTGGATTGATTGTAATGACGGGGATGGGCAGACATTAAGTTTTTTAAAATTCGGACATTATCCCGCCGACACTTTACTGATTGCATGTAATTTCTCAGATCACTTACAGCATCGCAACTGGGGGTGTCCGCATTCCGGGACTTGGGGGGTCTTATTGGACAGCGATTCACCTGCTTATGCAGGTCAGGGTGCTGGGGGAGGGACCACCTTCACTGCAATGGGCCAAGAGTGCAATCATCAACCCTATAGTCTTTCCTTTTCAGTGAATCGATGGAGCGTGAGAGTTCTTACTAGGGTAAGTGAAAACTAACGGGTTAGAGCATCCCATTGTCCGAAAAACTGTAGAAGCCTAAGCCGTTTGAGCACCTTGCTGGATCCCCGATAATTACATGGTCATGAAAGTCGATATCGAGAGACTTGGATGCCTCTAAAATTCTCTTGGTTACTTGAAGGTCGCTCGAACTTGGAGTGGGGTCACCACTTGGATGGTTATGTGCAATGATAATTGCGGTGGCTCCCCACCGGATCGCAGGTCGAAAAACTTCTCTTGGGTGAACCAGGCTTCCGGTTGCCGTCCCGGATGAAACTTCTTCGGTCCGGATTCTTCGGTTT
>JAQCIX010000045.1 GCA_027593365.1 Verrucomicrobiota bacterium | reverse complement strand
GAGACCGCCGAGCTTCGAGTGTTAAGCAATACTTGGTGGATTTAGGAGCAGACGGAAACCGCATCGATGTGCTTTCCATGGGGGATGAGTTCGCCACCCCCAATGCAGATTCTTCCACCTCCGCGATGGAGCGGAAAGCCCACTTTGTGGTGCTGGGTGGTTCCTGATAAATGCCCATCATCAAGGGCCTTCTTTCCGGCCTGATCCTTTCTGCTTTTTGGGGTGCCGGTTGTTCCCGCACCGCTGTACCCAAAAGCGAAATCTCCAGGTCTCCCGATACAGACATTACAGAAGGCCTGTTGCTTGACCGCGGCGAAGAGCAAAATTTTGTTTCTCCCATAGGTGAGCCCATCGTAGGTGTGCTGGGCACACCAGACCTACTCCTTCCCCGCAACCCTGAACATGAAAAATTCATGGATCCGGGAAACTCTATCCGCCCCTTTGAAGCAGTCTACTTTGATTTCGATCAATTCAACCTCTCTCCCAGTGAGCGGGGAAAAGTCATTGAATTGGCAGAGTTTCTCGCCGACAACCGGGATGCCCGTTTACTGATCGAAGGCTACTGCGATTGGAAGGGTACCTCCGCTTACAACAAGGCATTGGGGGAGCGTCGGGCCAATACGGTTAAGGAATACCTGCTTGAATTAGGCGCCGACCACCGCCGGATCGATACTCTTTCCATTGGTGATGAAACTGCGATCCCTCAGGCCTTGGCCAACCAGGCAAGCTTGGACAGGCGGGCGGAGTTTGTAATCTCCAAGGGGGATTAAGATTCCTTACCCGGCCAACCCGACAAAAAACTGCTCAAAGGCATCGATTGCCTTATTCATAATTTCCAGGTTAAAGCTCTCATCCGGTGCATGTAGATTGTCCTCATTGGTAAATAATCCCAGCATCAGGGAATCCAACCCAACCACCTCTTTGAGGTCTCGGATAATAGGAATACTCCCCCCTTCACGAAGATAAAGTGGGCGGGTTCCAAAGGATTGTTCGATACAATGTTCCGCCAGGGAAAATGCTTTTTCCATCAGAGGTTTGGATCCAGAATCTGCACCGGGCTTGCCAGGCGGTAGGATGACATAGGGATCTCCTCCCCCTTTCGTTTCCACCTCCACACGAACTGCAGAAGGAAATGCAGACTGCAAAGCTTTCTGCACTTTTCCTGCAATATCCTCCGCGGATTGATCCGGCACCAGGCGGCAGGTAATCTTGGCAAAAGCTTCCGCCGGGATCACCGTTTTGGACCCCTCCCCTTGGTACCCTCCACCTATGCCATTAAACTCGAGGGTTGGGCAAAAACGGATCGCTTCCAGGGGTGAATAACCGGGCGGAGGGAAGAAACCGGGCGCCCCTAAAAATTCTGCATAAGCCGATTCGGTAATCGGGAGTTTACTCAGTTCCTCACGCTCCCAATCCTGAGGTGCTTGGACAGCATCATAGAAACCAGGTACCGTCACCCTCCCCTGCTCATCGTGGAGGGAAGCACAGGCCCTGGC
Source organism: Verrucomicrobiota bacterium (assembly GCA_027593365.1). Taxonomy (GTDB): domain Bacteria; phylum Verrucomicrobiota; class Verrucomicrobiia; order Opitutales; family Seribacteraceae; genus Chordibacter. Next base: position 9,514 of record JAQCIX010000045.1, on the reverse strand, counting down.
CAGTGCTTGCAGCGGGTTCAGTAAAGCACCGCCATGCACCCCTGAATGTAAATCCTGCTTGGGCCCATAGACTTTCACTTCCAAAGCGACCAAACCGCGTAGACCTGTGGTCACCGCGAGTTGGTTGGGCCCAGGGCTACCTGTATCAGAAACCAGTAAAAAATCTCCCTGCAGTCTATGCTTATCCTTTTCTAAAAACTGACGAAAACTCGGGCTTCCAATCTCTTCCTCCCCCTCGATCAGGTAAGTAATGCGTAAAGGAAGATTGGGGTTTTTCTTAAGGGCCCGGGCAAGTGCAGCCATATGCACAATTTGTGGGCCTTTATTATCAGCAGCCCCCCTGCCATAGAGGCGGCCATTTCTTTCCTGCGCCTCAAAAGGTTTACTCGTCCATAAATTCAGCGGATCGGGGGGTTGCACATCATAATGCCCGTAGATCACGATACCCGGCCAGGAGGGTTCTCCCCGCGTGGCCACAATGATCGGGTGGATGGGGGTATCCACCAGGTCCACAGAGAAACCAAGTTCCTGCAGCTGGGCACAGGCAAATTCTCGTGCTCCCGCCACCCCATTGGCAAAAGAAGAATCAGCGGAGACGCTTGGGTAGGCCACATAATCCTTAAGGGCCTGTATGGGGTTATCCACCAACATACTCATGGGTTGGGTCTTTCTCCTCGTGCCTGCTTGGCCTGTCGGTAGAGCCCAAGAGCATGGTCCATTTTTTCATTTAAAAATTGGATCCGGTTTCCTGGATTTGGATGGGTCGATAAAAACTGGGGCATTCGTTTCCCCTTGTTTTTAGCCTCCATTTTTTTCCAGAAGCTGACCGCTCCCCGTGGGTCATAGCCCGCCATCGCGGCGTAATACAAACCGCGGTGATCCGCCTCCAATTCATTTTCCCGGCTAAAAGGCAAAGCAAGTCCCACCGTTGTACCCACCCCATAGGCAGCACGCCCGAGCATGCGGTCGGTTGAGCTTTGGTTGCGCAGGGCCACATCGAGAATCACACCACCGACGCCCAGCCCAATCGCCTGGCTCATTCGTTTGTTGCTATGGCGCAGGGCCACATGGGCAATCTCGTGGCCCATGACCGCGGCAATTTCATCCTCGTTTCCCGCAGCCAGATCAATCAACCCGCTGTTCACACCGACTTTACCCCCCGGCATGGCAAAAGCATTGGCCTCTCCTTTTTGAAAAACCACAAACTCCCACTCCGTTCCCGGCAGGTCAATTTGGGCAACCCCGGCGATCCGCTGCCCAATTTCCTTAATCATATCCTGCTGGGATCGATTGCTTGAGAGGGTCTCTTTTTGCTTCATCTTGGCGAACTCTTTTTTCGACCGGTTGGCCAGATGTTCATCCGAAAGCATCGCCTGCCCGCACCCAAAGAGCAAAAGGCTCAAAGCCATTCCCCCAAGTAAAGGTAAATGAATTTTTCGAAGCACAGAGATCATCCTTTATCCATCGATATCAGGAGCGTGAGAGGAGACAAGACCGGATCAATGTTTAAAGTGCCGGTTTTGGGTGAAGACCATGGCCAGGTTTCTCTCATTGGCCGCGGCAATCACCTCATCATCGCGCACACTTCCACCTGGCTGAATCGCCGCAGTGGCCCCGGCATCAGCCGCCGCAATCAATCCATCAGCAAAGGGGAAAAATGCATCCGAAGCGATGGTGGAACCTGTTAGAGGCAAGTTCGCTTCCCCGGCTTTCCACACTGCAATTCTTGAGCTGTCGACCCGCGACATTTGGCCTGCTCCCACGCCCAGCGTTCTTTCATCGCCAGCATAGACAATGGCATTACTTTTCACATGGCGAACCACCCGCCAGCCAAAGAGCATCGATCGCCATTCCTCGTCCGTTGGCTGGCGTTGGGTCACTACCTCAAAAGCCTTTGGGTTGATCTTTTTCTGATCGCGGTCCTGGGCGAGGTAGCCTCCCGGTACGGAACGGATTTCCTGCAAGGTCTCCGCCCCAAATCCGGCACGGGACACCAGCAGTCTTAAATTTTTCTTTTTGGCAAATACCTCTCTTGCTTCATCAGAAAATCCCGGAGCAATGATCACCTCGCAAAAGATCTCGCTGATCTTAGCAGCCAGACCAAGGTCCAAGGTATTATTGACCACAATAATCCCACCAAAAGGAGCCTGGCGGTCCGTGGCATAGGCATGTTCCCACGCTGTTTCCAAATCATCTGCACTGGCGGCCCCGCATGGGTTGGTGTGCTTGAGGATGGCCACGGTGGGCCGTTCAAACTCGCCAATCAGATAAGCGGCTGCCGAAACATCGAGGATATTGTTGTAGGAAAGCTCTTTGCCCTGAAGCTGTTCAAAGTGGTCGAGAAAATCTCCATAGAGTGCGGCCTGCTGGTGGGGATTTTCGCCGTAGCGCAGGCTCATCGCCTTCTTGGAATGGATCTCCATTTCGGCAGGAAATCCGGAAATCGCATCCAAATCCGGTACATCATCGGACTGGCTCTGCAGGTAGTTACTGATCGCCAGATCGTAGGAAGCGGTGCGGGCAAAGACCTTTTGGGCCAACTCCCGCCGGAGGGACGCTCCGCTATCGGAAGATGCCATCGATGCGAGCACCCGGTCGTAATCTGCGGGGTCGCAAACCACGGTCACATCGCGGTGGTTTTTCGCCGCACTGCGCAGCATCGAAGGCCCTCCGATATCGATCTGTTCAATCGCTTCCTCAAAAGTTACGCTGGCCCGGGCCACCGTTTCTTCAAAGGGATAAAGGTTGACCACCACCAGATCAATCATCCCGATCCCATGTATTTTGGCCGCTTCCCGATGCTCGGGGTTTTCGCGAAGGCAGAGTAAACCGCCATGTACTTTTGGATGCAGGGTTTTGACCCGTCCATCCATCATTTCGGGGAAACCGGTATGTTCACTGACATCGGTCACCGGCACATTCTCATCTCTCAACAAACGGGCAGTTCCACCAGTGGACAGCAGGGTAAACCCATGTTGATCGACCAAGGCCTTGGCAAAGGGAACGATGCCGGCTTTATCACTCACGGAAAGCAATGCAAATTTGGACATCCGAAATCTTACTGCAAGCCGATGCGTTTCGGGCAAGAACTTTCCGCCAATTGTGGACAACTCGTTATCCGAAATGGAAAAGAATTGGTCTTTGCCCACTCTCCTGATAGTAAATTTTGGCTTACAGCGTGCAAGAAGACAGCAAGGAACTCCATGGCCTGCAGGCCAAACTCGACAAACTCGTCCACCACAAGGAGAAGTCTGCCATACAGGGTACCCACCTCCACGCCTTCATTTATTTTGTGACCATACACAACCTCACCGAATCCACCGTTACTCTGCTCGGGCGTAAATGGATCTTGGTCAACGAGGATGGAACCACCACGGTGGTGGAAGGAGATAAAATTGTCGGGGAATGCCCCGTACTCGAACCAGGTGGCTCTTTTTCTTACAACAGCTACCATGTCACCCATTTATCTGCCGAAGCCCGTGGGTCTTTCCATGGAGTCGACGAGCACGGCAATAAAGTGCATGTACGGATGGATCCCTTTCGTTTGGAAGTCCCGATCGATTCTTCTGCACCGCCCTCCAACTCGTGAAGATTACCGACCTCAATCCTCACGGCGGGATAGGAGCGAACTGCACCTACGCTAAGATCGGACCTTTTCAATTTGCGATTGATTCGGGCCTCCACCCCAAATACGCAGGGAATGATTCCCTGCCCCGGCACGAGAAAATACCCAGCGGTACCCTCGATTTCATTCTGCTTACCCATTGCCACCTCGATCACCTGGGCAGTCTACCCCTACTCTCCAACCTTCATCCCCAGGCACCCATATTCCTGAGCTACCCAAGCTCGATTCTAATCCGCAGGATGCTATCCAATTCACTGGCGGTAATGAAACGTCAGCGCAGCGAACTCAACCTCCCTGAACTCCCCCTTTATGGCCGTTCCGATTTAAGCAACCTTTACGACCGCATGGAAGTGCTCCCATTGGAGGAACCCCTGATTTTTGAAAAAGCAGGGGAAGAAATCGAGATCACTGCCTACCACGCCGGTCATGTTGCTGGTGCTCTATCCTTTGAGGTTAGCTACCTGGGCAAGCGTACCTTTTTCACCGGGGATGTGCTCTTTCATGATTTACGCACCCTCGATGGTGCCCAATTGCCCAGGCAACCCGTGGACACATTGGTGATGGAAACCACCCGGGGGATGTCGGAAAGACCCGCCGGCAAGCAAAGAGAGTCCGAGATCGTACGCCTGCTTCAGGATATTCGTAAATGCCTCAAGCGGGGGGGCTCTGCCCTGATCCCCGTCTTCGCTCTTGGCCGAATGCAGGAAATGCTGGTGGTTTTGGATGAGGCACGAAAAAATAAAGCCCTTCCCCCCACCCCGGTTTTTTGCTCAGGCCTGGGGATGGATTTGGTCAACCACATGCACCAGATCTCGCGAAATTTCAACCGGATTCATTTTTCCCGCAAAGTTCTGCGCAGCCTCGGTGCCCAACCCCTCCCCCGCAAAATTAAACCGGGCGAACCCGTTCCTATGCAGGGCATCTATCTGGTGAGCAGCGGAATGTTGGTGGAACACACCCCCTCTTACATGCTCGCCTCCTCCATGCTCGGGAATGACCGGGACGGCCTCTTTTTTGTGGGATACTGCGACCCCAACACCCCAGGCGGGCAATTGCTTACCTGCACCCACGGAGATGACTTTTTATTCGAAGCGGTCGACATCCAGACCAAGATCCGGGCAACCGTCCAGCAGTACGATCTAAGCGGGCATGCCGACCGCGACGAACTGCTCGCCTATGCCAAAGCACTGAGCCCCCGAAAAATCGTCCTACACCACGGCGACCCGGAGTCCCGTGCCTGGTTTGCCCAACAGCTTGAAGCGTGCAACCTTCCCGTGCTCGACCCCGAGCCCTTATTGGAGTATGAAGTTTGATATGAACGAACCCACTGACCTAGCCTCCCAACTCGATCAAATTTTTGAACGACCCTCCGGACGTGCCCTCGACCAAATGCGCACGGTCGACTTTCAACTCGGCATTGCCCCGCATGCCAACGGCTCTGTGCTTTGCTCCTTTGGGAACACCCGGGTCATATGCTCGGCGATGATCGAGGACAAGGTGCCCGGCTGGATGCGTCAGCAAAAAATCCAGGGAGGCTGGCTTACTGCCGAGTACAGCATGCTCCCCTACGCCACCCTCGCCCGCAAGGACCGGCCGATATCCCGGGGCAGACAGGATGGAAGAAACATTGAAATTCAACGGCTGGTTGGGCGTTCTTTACGGGCCGTGCTTGACCTCAAAAAACTCACCGATAAGACCCTTTGGATTGATTGCGATGTACTTCAGGCAGACGGGGGTACCCGCACCGCCTCGATCACCGGAGCCTGGCTGGCAACCCGCATTGCAATCGACGGGTTACTCGAGTCCGGCAAGTTAGCGGAAGACCCTATTCGAGACTACCTCGCTGCAATCAGCGTGGGCATTTATCAGGATAAATGCGTGCTCGATTTGGACTATCCGGAAGATCGCGATGCCTCCGTCGATGCCAATGTGGTGATGACAGGGTCCGGTGAATTTGTCGAAGTTCAATCCTCAGGCGAGGAAGCCACCTACACCCGTAGTCAACTCGATGAACTCCTGGGTTTGGCCGAAAAAGGAATTGGGGAATTGATCGAGGCTCAAAAAGCGAAGCTTTCTTAATTTCTAAATCTTTTCCGGTTCAAATCAGGAAAAGATTTAGACCGTTTTCTTCTTTTCATGCCTACTCCCTGGCATGGCTTGGTCGATCCAATGGTCCAGTTCTTCTTCGGTGATCCACTTGTAGATTTTCCTCAAGGCATATAAAAGCCCAAGGGGTAGAAGGATCGCCAGCAGAATGATTTTTTCGAGCACCAGGACGAAAAGCCCGGTCAGGCAGTCCATAATGTCGGAGAAGTTCTCCTTGAAGTAAACCAGGGCATCCCTCAAAGCGACCGCCCGTTGCTTCATCCATTCCGCATAGGCACTTACCTTGGTTCCGATCTGCCTGAAAAAATCGGGCAAGAAAGAGTAAGCTGGATCAATCTGCCCAGAGGTGGATAACTCAGGATGTTCGATTTCAAATTCAGCCCAGGCGATTTCCTGGATTTTGGAAAGCTGGCTGGTTTGCTCCCCAATCCGTGGATCAAAATACTGCTGGTTCAACTGGGTACCCACAAAGCAGAGCACGGGAGTGGAGAGGCGCAAAAGCAGTAGCAAAATGGCTAATCTGCCGACCCATCTCGCCATCCTCGAGCCTTTGCCCAGTAGAATGCACCCGAGGAACAGACAAACTGACAGATAGAAGGGAAAGACTCCGTAGCGGTTGATGATCCCCAGCACAATCCGCTGGGCCCCAAGCAGGGCCATGGAATGAACACAGGCTTCGGAAAGGCGCTCCACCGCATCGTTGATCGGGTCGAGGATCTGGCCCGCCCCATATTCCAACCCCACCCCCCATGGGCTTATGCTGATGCTCGATTCCTGCAGGGAAGACACTCCACCATTGATCACCCGGCAGGTGGCATAGGTACTGCCCGAAAGCACAATGCTTTCATTAAGATAGCGTTTGGCATAGGTCTGGTTAGCCGGTGCGATCCACAGGTAATCAAGCAAAGCAACCACAACCAGCAATCCAAGCACCCACCCCATCCTTGCTTTCAAGCTATCCATCCACCGCATCGAAATCTTCAAAACTCAACTTGGCAAGCCCTCACTGCCAATTCGGAGCAGGAATTTTTTAGACCGGCTTGATCCAGCCCAAAGAGACAAGGAAACGATCCATCTCTGCCAGCGTCTGCAAATACCCATTCCCTGGCTTCCCTGGGTTAAAAAATCCGTGAGCTTGGCCGGGGTATACAAAAAGCTCGGAACGATTGCCCAGTTTGCGCATCTCATCGCGAAATTTTTCCGCGGTAGGCACCGGGATCAACTTGTCCTGATCCCCCAGAAAAACGATGGTTGGGGGCATACCTTCCCGCAGGTTGTGAATCGGGGAAATTTCACGATACCTGTCCTTCAGTTTGGCATACCCAAAGCCGCCGGGCCCGTTGTCGTACACCGGGTTAAACAGAATCAGGGCATCGGGCAGGCAGGAAACCGAGAGGTCATCTCCCGGGGCATCCAACGCGGGTACCGTGGCCACTGCCGCGGCCACATGTCCACCGGCCGAGCCGCCCCCCGCCGCAATCCGATTAGGATCAACCCCGAGCTTTTTCGCATGGGTGCGTATCCAGCGCAAAGCAGACTTCCCGTCTTCCACACAGTCAAACGGGGTGGCCTTATGGCTACTCTTCACACGATATTCCGCCGAGATTGCCACCATGCCACGCTTGGCCAGATGCTCGCACTGAGGATAAAACTGAGTAGGCGTGCCCCCTACCCAACCTCCACCAAAAAAGAAGACGATGGCCGGCTTAGGCTCTTTCGTTGGGCTATGGGCTGGGGAACGGAAAATATGCAGGTTCAGTTTATGCCCGCCCACATCCTTGTAGGTTTGAAGGACCGGATCATCTGCCCACAAGGCATAGGAAAGAAAAAGGGCGAGAAAACCGAAAATCGATCTCATAGATGATTCCTCCTAGCGGATAGAAATCTGTTGCGGAACATATTTAGGGTTCAGCCTGGTGGGTACCGGCGAATCCGTCCGCTGGCGCCAGGCATACATATCCGCCTTCAACGCCTGCAGTTTCTTTGGTTTCTCCGCAGCGAGGTTGTGGGTCTCCCCAGGGTCCTTTTCCAAATCATAGAGTAGCATGGCACCATCTTCAAAATATTCATGCAGTTTCCATTTTCCTTTCCGGAGTACGGTTCCCGGACGGGTCCGAAACTTGGCATCTCGGGACTGGTCCTCCTCCCCTGCATAATTTTGTAGGTAAACCGGAAAGTGCCAATACAGGCTGCGGTTTCTGGGGAACTGCCCCTTTCCGCTTAGGAGAGGTACCAGGCTGTCTCCATCGATTTCTTTACCCTCGCTTGGCTTGGCCCCGATCGCTTCCAGGAAAGTCGGGTAAAAATCTAGTCCAGTCACCGGAACCGAACAGGTGGATCCTGGCTCAACCACTCCGGGCCAGCGTATGGTCAAGGGCACGCGGATGCCTCCCTCGTAGTACGACCCTTTGCCCGCCCGCCAGGGATCCTGTTTAGATAATTTTCGGATTCCTCCATTGTCTGAGGAAAAAAGAACCAAAGTATTCTTTCGTAAGCCCAACTCATCCAGTGCGGCAAGCAAACGCCCCACATTTTCATCCAGACATTCCACCATCGCCGCATAATCGGCATGCACCTTGGGGTTATCCTGGTACTTTTCCTTAAGATCTTTGCGGCCCTGCAAAGGGGTGTGGATGCTGTAAAAGGGAAAATACAGGAAAAATGAGTCCTCTTTGAATTGCCTAAGGATATCGATCGCTTCGCTGGTTAGACGATCGGTTAGGTATTCTCCCTTGGGTCCATCCTTAAGATCCGGATTTTTATAGGGGCTAAAGTAAGAAGCAGGTGCCCCCCTGGTGTTTCCGGCTACATTGATATCGATCCCCTGCGTGGTCGGGTCTTCTCCGAGATGCCATTTTCCTACCTGAGCGGTTCGGTAGCCCGCTTTTTTGAATTCCTCGGCGATGGTAATGATCTCGTCTTTAAGATGTAACCGATTAGGGGTAGGAATGAGCTTGCGGTCTCGGGTATTGCCCCGTTCCGAAGTGCCTACGGTGTAGATCCCTGTGCGGGACGCCCATTGCCCGCTTATGCAGGCGGCTCGGCTGGGTGCGCAGTTGGCAGCTGGTGCATAGGCTTCCCCGAAAATCATACCCTCACTGGCTAATCGATCGAGGTTGGGCGTGTGGTAGAGCTTACTTCCCATAAACCCCACATCCATTACCCCCAGATCATCTGCATTTAGATAAACTATGTTCACCGAAGCCTCGATCGGCAAACGAGTGAGGCTTAGCAACCAAATAAGGGTATATATATATCTAAAGTTTTCCATTTTTAGACTCCATTACGATTTCCCAATAAGAACAAGAATGATCTTTCGATTTTAAAATAATTTGATGCTCAAGAAACTTATCCAAAAGCAGAGTGATCGATCCAAGATTTGAAAAAATGCCCACAAATCAATTTCTATTTTATTACAAAATTAATAACACTTTTTTGTAACTCGTTGTTAGCTAGAGTTTTATTTTTTTTATTTTTCTTTGTTCTGAACGTATTTTTTTTCTTTCAAGAGCTAATATAATGCACAGATTATTTAAATTCCCTTAAGCCCGTGTTTTTTCTTAAACCTTTTCCCCTTCCCTTAGGTGCCTTCATCAGCGCACGCTCCGGCTTTTGCCGTTTCCTATGAGCACGGACTGCCTGGTTGATCTTTCCATGCCTCAGGAGGCTTCCTCCCCTGCTGGCACCCATACCCAACCGGGCAAGTTCTCTCCCATTTATATACTATGAAGATTGCGTTCCTTCGTTCTCTTGCACTCGCCTTGTGTGCGTGCATCTATGCAA
>JAQCIX010000044.1 GCA_027593365.1 Verrucomicrobiota bacterium | reverse complement strand
GATAACCCAAGGGCTAACAAACCACCGTAAAACAAACTTGGGCTGAAAAGTTTAGCTAGCATTAAAACTCTATGGGAGGCAACTGGCCGGTACAGGTTTTGTAGAAGAAAAGCACCAAGCCGCCCAAGATAATAAAAATCCATCTGTTCGCTGGCTTTTTTTCTTTCATCTGTAGGGAAGCGATAGAGTGGTGGTAGGGGTCGGATTCGAACCGACGAACGCCGAAGCGGGCGGATTTACAGTCCGCATCCTTTAGCCACTTGGATACCCTACCAAAGAAGCAAAGATTTATTATGATACTCGCGACATAACTGGCAAGACGATAGTCATAATCCTAGTGATTTACAAACTTGCTAGCTTCACAAAGATGGAAAGAATTTAATAAGATGGCTCATATTCAATCTAAGATAGTGGTCGGCTTAACTGGGGGTATTGCCTGTGGTAAGTCAACGGCATTAGATGCATTTGCGAATATGGGATGGGCTGTGGTTTCTGCTGATTCCCTGGCTCATGAAATTTTGGATTCCGATCTGGAGGTGCGAAAGAAAATCATGACCCGGTGGGGGACAAGGGTCTTGAATGCAAGCGGAAGCATTGACAAATCGGCCATTGGTCAGATAGTGTTTTCCAACGCTCAGGAAAGAGATTGGATCGAAGCACTGCTTCACCCCATCATTCGATCCAAATGGCTTTCTTTCATTCAATCGTGTTCTTCGCAAAAGTGCATGATTGAGCTGCCTTTATTGTTTGAAAACAAATTGCAAAATAACTTCAGCTGTACCATTTCCCTTTACGCCCCAAACCCTGTGATTTTAAAACGCCTTCATGATCGAGGATTATCCGATGAGGAATCTAAACGCCGCATCGATAGCCAGCTATCTTTAAAAGAAAAAATGGAGCTAGCAGATTTTGTTCTATGGGGTGGGGGAAACTCGCACTTTCTGAATCAACAAGCCGAGCAGCTTGATCAGCTTATTACTTAAATTTTTTAAATTACCACCGATCCATGCCAGTAAGAAAGACCACCCGAACCAAAAAAACAAAAGCCGAAGAAACGGTAGAGGACCCATCCGTTGCCGAAGTGAAAGAAGAATCTGTTCCAACTTCCCCAATGGAGGAAGAATCCACTTCTAGTTCGCCTGAGTCGTCTCCAGACCGCCAACTCTTTTTCAGTACCGATGGAGATGAACCCGAGCAGGAGAGACCCCGCCCCGAGGAGAATCCTAATTCTACAGATAAAACATCTTCTTCAACCGAGCCCCAGGATCAATACAAAGATCAAAGTTCGGACTCTCCGCGACCTGTCAAGGACGAGAATTCAAATTCTCCTCCGAGGCAGCATGCCAATCAGGGAGGCCCGAATGGTCAGGGGCAAAAGAAGCTTACTTGGCAGGAGAAAAAGAAACTCCGCCGCAAACAAAAATTTAAAAAACCCAGGCGTTTACCTTACGAAGAGACGGAATCCAAGCCTCTCGATATCGGGCAGTTGCTCGAGTGTGAACAGTGTAAGAGCGAGGAGGGTGTCGAAAGCCTGCTTCAACCTTTACTCGAATCCGGAAAGGATAGGGTCAACTTGGATGATTATCTTTCTCTCAACCTTTTGGATCTCACCGATCAAGTCCGAGCACTCGGTCTCGATGAAGAATTACCCAGTGCCCCATTACGTGAGGAGTTAATTGATCTCGTCCTAGATTCTGCCCATAAAACAAGCACCCCAGTCCAATTGAGCGGAATCATTCAAGTGATGGAAGATGGGCACGGTTTTATCCTTCAGCAAAAAGAAGATTATCGTCTCAAATCTCAGTCGGCCTTTATTCCTGAGTGCTTGGTTCGAAAATATGGTTTAAAAACGGGCCACTTTATCCAAGGTATCATTCGGTCCAAAATGGAAGAGTCCACTTGTCCGGTTATGCTGCGGGTCGATGAAGTGATGGGGAAATCTCCTGAGGAAGCAACCCGGGTTACTCCATTTACGGAACTGACTCCTTATTATCCTCTCCGCAGAATGTATTTGGAAACTCACCAGGAAGTGGAGTGGGATAATGTTGCCATGCGCGTGGTGGATTTGGTTTCTCCGGTTGGATTTGGCCAGCGGGGATTAATTGTCGCACCCCCTAGGACCGGTAAAACCGTTTTGCAACAGGGTATTGCCCGGGCTCTTCGGGAAAACAATCCGGATGCCCATCTGATTGTTCTTTTGGTCGACGAACGCCCTGAGGAAGTTACTGATTTCAGAAGACAGGTTCCCGAAGCTGAAGTGATTGCATCCACTTTTGATGAAAGTGCGGAAAGCCATGTACATGCCGCAGAAATTGTCATCGAAAAAGCGAGGAGAATGGTGGAGCATGAACAGCATGTGGTCATTCTGCTCGATTCGATTACCCGTCTGGCCCGTGCATACAACGCCACCATGCCCAACAGCGGGAAAATTCTCAGTGGTGGGGTCGAGGCGACTGCCCTGCAACGCCCGAAAAGGTTCTTTGGTTCCGCTCGGAACATTGAGGGTGGAGGAAGCCTGACCATCCTTGGAACCGCACTGGTGGAAACTGGAAGTAAGATGGATGAAGTCATTTTCGAAGAATTTAAGGGAACCGGAAATATGGAACTTCATTTAGACCGTGAACTTTCCAATAAAAGAATCTTCCCTGCCCTAGATTTTGAAAAGAGTGGTACACGCAAGGAAGAGCTTCTTTACCACCCCGATGAACTCAGTAAAATTTATGCTCTGCGTCGATCGATGAAGGGTGTACCTCCTGCCGAAGCTATGGAAATGTTTATCCAACGAGTGAAGAAGACTAAGAATAATCCTGAGTTCCTGATGGGGCTCGGGAGGTAGTTTTCTAAATCTATTTTTGCAGACCTGATGAACGCAACGGAGGAATTTCTTACCGAGGCATTCAAAGATCAGGGTTTAGTTAGCCAAGAGTCGATCGATCAAATTCTGGCAGAGGCCAAAGAACAGGCTGGTTCAGTTGGTGAGGATGAGCTCAGCCTCCAGTTTTTTTCCTTACTTTTATCCCAGTTAGGGCTTTCCAAGGAAGAAGTGGTCAATTTTCTGGGAGCCGAACTAAGCATGCCCACTGTCGATTTATCTACGGTAAGCTTAACCCCGGAAGTCTTAGGGCTGCTAAGTGCTGAGCACGCCCGTTTCTATGAAGCAATTCCATTGGGCACCGATGGTTCCTCTGTAGATCTTCTATTGGGGAATCCACTTGATCAGGATAATACAGACAACCTTTCTCATTTGTTAGGCAAGCCGGTGAACCCATCTGTGGCATACCGTGGAGATGTATTAGATGCGATTCATCAATTTTATGGTTTTGGTGAACAGGAAAAAGAGAAGGATTTCCTCGATGGGTTGGGGCAGGGGGATATTGAGATTGAGGACAATGTCCGTCCGGAAGATGTCAGTGAGGAAGATGCTCCCATTATTAGATTTGTCCATTCTGTGATCAAGGATGCCTTGGAAAAGCGCGCTTCTGATATCCACATGGAGCCTTTGGAGAATAAGTTTAGGATTCGCTTTCGGATTGATGGAAAACTGATCGAACAACCCGATCCACCAAAGAGGTTGCAACCTTCGATTCTTTCCAGAACCAAGCTAATGGCCAATGTAAGCCTTGCTGAAAAAAGAGTCCCTTTGGATGGACGTATTAATGTAAAAGTCGGATCCAAGGTGATTGATCTGCGTGTATCCACCCTACCTACGGTTCATGGGGAAAGTATTGTGATGCGTATTTTGGACAAGGAAAGTTTGAGCCTCGGTCTTCCCCAGTTGGGCTTCTTTTCCGATGATCAAACCGTCTTTGAAAAAGTAATCAATATGCCTGATGGTATATTTCTGGTTACTGGGCCTACTGGTTCAGGTAAATCAACCACTCTTTACTCTGCCCTCAACGCGATCAACAAGCCGGACCGCAAGATTATCACGGTGGAGGATCCTGTGGAATATGAGGTTCCAGGGATTAATCAGGTTCAGGTTCGAACCGAGGTTGGGATGACTTTTTCTGCGGCCCTTCGGGCGATGCTTAGACAGGCACCTAATATTGTCATGGTTGGGGAGATTCGTGATTTAGAAACTGCGGAGATTGCGATTAATGCTTCTCTGACGGGTCACATGGTTTTTAGTACGCTCCATACCAATGATGCACCGAGTGCAGTTTCGAGATTGGTGGATATGGGAGTGAAACCATTCCTCGTTTCTGCTTCCCTGCGGGCAGCTCTTGCCCAGCGTTTGGTCCGTGCCATCTGCCAAAACTGTAAAGAGCCCTACCAACCCACTTCGGCGGAGCTGGCGGTTTTGGGAATCACTGAGGAACAAGCAACCGGTGCCTCCTTCATGAAAGGCTCAGGATGTCCAAAGTGTGGGGATAAGGGGTACCGGGGAAGAAAGGGAGTTTTTGAAATATTTGTGGTCAATCAGGAGATTGAGGAGATGATTTACAACAATGTCAGCATTGTTGAGCTTCGAAGAAAAGCTCGAGAGATGGGTATGCGTTCGATGCGTAACGATGGTTTTCGAAAAGTATTGGCAGGGATCACCACTCTGGATGAGGTTCTCATGGCAACCACCGAAGAAGAGTAATTGTTCAGATGTTATATGTAGATAATAACTCAGAAATTCGTGATCTCTTCCGCGAAGTGGAAGGGGTTTCACAGCATGGGCTCGATGAGCTATTTGATCAGGATGTGATTGACGGCAACCGATCTTTTGCTGATGCGGTGATTCAAGCCGGGATCATTCAGCGGGAAGAGTTGCTAAGCTTAATTTCGCAGTATCTAGGGTATGAATTACAGGTCGGAGAAGTGGGAGAGATCGATCAAGAAGTTTTGTCTGTGATTCCCCATGAGACTGCCCGTCAATACGGAGTAGTGCCCTTGTACTTATCCGATGGCGGGGTTCATTTACTTGCTTTGGACCCCTTTAATTCATCGATCATTGATGACCTTACTTTCGCACTCAATTTGGAAATTTCCATAGTGGTTTGCGATCCCGTTCAAGTCTCGGCTCTGCTCGACCACTATTATCGGCAGGAGCAGACTTCCATGGACGATCTATTTGGTGATGTTGGCCTAGATCAATTTGAGAATTTGGACGACGCAAAAGAGGGCGACTTAGTCGATGCGGCCAATGAAACTCCGATCATTCGCTTTGTTAACCTGGTCATTCAGCAGGCTATTCGGGCAAAAGCTTCTGATATTCATTTTGAGCCATTTGAGGATGAGTTTCGTATCCGTTATCGGGTTGATGGTGCCTTATATGAAATGTCACCCCCTCCCAAGAGTTTGGCACTACCCGTGATCTCGCGGGTAAAAGTAATTTCAGAGCTCAACATAGCAGAGCACAGAATTCCTCAGGATGGTCGGATTAAAATGACCATCGAGGGCAGGGCCGTAGACTTGCGGGTATCCACGCTCCCTACCCAATTTGGGGAGAGTGTGGTATTGCGGGTTTTGGATAAATCTGCAGTGAATTTGGATCTTGATAACCTGG
This sequence comes from Verrucomicrobiota bacterium, assembly GCA_027593365.1. Lineage (GTDB taxonomy): Bacteria > Verrucomicrobiota > Verrucomicrobiia > Opitutales > Seribacteraceae > Chordibacter. The sequence goes on along the minus strand of JAQCIX010000044.1, from coordinate 5,564 downwards.
GTCTGCCTGAGAATGTTAAATCAGGGATAAGAGGAGCGGTTCGCCGACCCAATGGTATTTTTATTGTCACCGGCCCAACCGGTTCCGGGAAAACCACCACCCTGTACAGTGCATTACGTGAGGTTAATGAAATCGACACGAAAATCCTCACGGCAGAGGATCCAGTGGAGTACGAGATCGAGGGAATTATGCAAGTCCCGGTAAACCACCAGGTTGGTTTGGACTTTGCCCGTGCCCTGCGAGCCTTTTTACGGCAAGACCCGGATAAAATTATGGTTGGGGAGATTCGTGACATCGAGACCGCGAGAATCGCAGTGCAAGCTTCCCTCACTGGGCATGTGGTTCTGAGTACTCTTCATACCAACGATGCTCCAGGTGCCATTACCCGTTTAGTTGACATGGGTTTGGAGCCTTTCCTTCTATCCGCTTCTCTCGAGTTTATTCTTGCCCAGCGCTTAGTCCGAAAGATTTGCTCCAGTTGTAAACAGGAATTTGATCCCAAAAATGAGATGATCCAAAATTTGGGCTTATCCAGAAACGACTTGGGAGACCGGAAGTTTTATTTTGGTTCTGGATGCGAAGCCTGTAGCAATGGTGGCTACCGAGGAAGAACTGGATTATTTGAAATGATCAAAGTTGGAGATACTTTTCGAGAGCTTATCAATTCGGGTGCGGCTACATTGGTCTTGAAACAAAAAGCGATCGAGCAAGGCATGCGTACTTTGAGAGAGGATGGGTTGCGTTCTATTTTCGATGGAGAAACCACGGTCGAGGAAGTCTTGAAATATACCTGATTTCTTAGCAAGATTGGAGAAAGTTCTAAATGGCCATTTTTGAATATGTAGCAACAGACCCCTCTGGAAATTCAGTGGATGGGACTTTTGAGGCAGCGGACGAACAGGACGCCCGCAATATTCTTGCCCAATACAACCTCACCCCATCTAAGCTAGCTTTACAGGGAGCTGCTCCAACAAAAACAAATACACCGGTTATGGATTTGGCTGGTCAGGGTTCCTCCTCTAAAAACCCTGAACCTAGTTCCAAAAAACAAGGCAAAGGAAAAGCTCCTAAGAAAAAAAAGAAATCCAGTTTCCTTGATATTCAAATCGGGGGTGGTCCCACAAACGAGGATGTCTCTGTGTTTACCCGACAAATGTCCACCTTGATCCAGGCAGGACTTCCTTTGCTTCGAAGTCTGGAGGTTATGATCAAACAGCAGGAGAAAAAGCCTAAATTCAAGTCTATGCTGGAAGCGGTTGCCGAAAAAGTTTCCTCTGGTGGCACCTTGTCGGATGGATTGGCTATGTATCCTAAGACTTTCGATAAACTCTATGTGAACATGGTTAAAGCCGGAGAAGCAGGGGGGGTTCTCGATCTTGTGCTTACTCGGCTTGCTCAATTTCAGGAAAAATCCATCCGCACGATCAAGAAGGTCAAGTCAGCCATGATTTATCCCACTGTGATCATGTTTGTGGCTCTGGCGATTGTTACCCTGCTGATGATGGTGGTGGTGCCCCAGTTTGAGTCCATTTTCGAGCAAATGCTACGTGGAGCGCCTTTGCCTGGACCTACCCAAGTTGTGGTCGATATCAGTGATCTTTTTTCATCGAATCCAATTCTGGTATTAGGAGGAATGGCGAGCGTGGTCATTGGGGTTGTTTTGCTTAAAAAAACCAAGCAAGGGGCGAAAGGATTTGATTGGCTGGGGTTACATGTCCCCGTGGTTAAGGATGTGGTCAGTAAGTCCAATATTTCAAGGATTACCCGGACTTTTGGTACCCTGCTGAGCAGTGGGGTTCCCATTCTTCAGGCTCTGCAAATTACTGGAGATACCTTAACCAATGTATTTTTTGTCAAAGCGATGACCAATATTCATAACGCGGTCAGGGACGGGGAGTCTATGGCTGTGCAGATGGATCGGGAACCGGTTTTTCCAAGCATGGTCACCAGTATGGTAGAGATCGGAGAGGAAACCGGAGAACTTCCCGATATGCTTACCCGGATCGCAGACAATTATGATGAGGATGTGGACAATGCTGTGGCCGGGGTGACCTCCCTGATCGAGCCGGTTATGATCGTATTTTTGGCCGTCGTGGTTGGGTTTATTGTGATCGCACTCTTTTTGCCGATTGTATCGATTATCGAAAACCTCGGCTAAATTTTAAAAATTTAGGGGTTTCCCTTTTCGTTCTCCTTAACCCAAAGATTGGCTTTTTCAGGATCGGTCTGTTTCCACGCATGGATCGCTTGTTGGATGGATTTTTCACGCAGACTTGGTTCAGATATGGAAGCTGCCCAACCAACAGCACCTTCGGGGTCAATCCCTTGTATTCTCGAAACAAAGGTAGCGATCGCTGGGTCGTTATCTGCTGAGGAGGGTTGAGCATTGAGCCATCCTGCAGTGGCCGCTGGATCGAGGAGTGCCCACCGGCCAGTCAGTTCGCTCATTGCGTGACTCTTCTTCTTGGAATCTTGTAAGTCGTCGATCCAACTTGCAGCAGATTTGGGGTCCTGGCTTGCCCACTGGTGAATTAAATTTTCCATAACCCGATATGCACCGGGTTCATCGTCCATCGATTTTGCCCATTCCGCAGTGGCAGATAAGTCTTGCTGGGCAAGCCTTGCTCCCATCTGGCCAAGAATGGTCTCGCGCATTCTGCGATCATCTTGTGGATAACCTTCCGCCCATCTGATCCCATCTTCGACACCTCTTTGGGCAAATTTTTCCGCGAGGATACTCGAGGATTGCCAGCGGGCAGAACCCTTGGGCAATCCAAGAAATAAACGGTTGGCCGCATCCAAATCAGTTTCGGTAAGCCCTTTAACAATACCAACCAGCAATGGGTTATCTCCATTCTCTCCAGCCGGATGGTTTTGATTGGCCCATGCAATGGCCGCACTCTCATCCTTTACCGCCCATCCAGCCAGCGCTTCCGATATCCCAAATCTCCGTTCACTTTTCGCATCCAGAGAGGTGGATGCATAGGCTAAGGCACCCTCGGGGTCAAAGTTCGCCCAGCTTCTCATCAGTAGTTTCATTTCCAGATGCCTACCATAGCCCTCGGGTAATTCCTCAAATGCCTGCGTTACCTGCTTCACATTGGATCGGTCCATCGAACGAACCGCATCAAGGTAGGATCCCAACCTTTCCACAATGTCACCGCCTTGCATGATTCGCTGGAGATTAGGGGGCATCGGTGGGGTAGCTACTGGGCTCGATGGAGTCGGTTTTAGCGAGCTTTGGCCATCTGCAGTTTTTGTGGCTGCTTGCTCATTATTTATCGATGAAACGCTAAGCGATCCAATTTGAGAGGAGGGAAAAGATTGTGAGGCAGAATCCTTGTTTTGATTAGATGTGCCCAAGGATAGCCCCAGATAAAAGACCAAGCCGAGGGAGACTACCCAAGGTAAACCAATTTTTAGAAAAATTTTCATCCAGTGGAAAGGTAAGCTAAGGATGGAAAATTTGCGGAGCAAGCGGAACTTGCATCTAAACTCCCTGCTCTGAGAATGGCAGGTTAGTCAAAAAGAATTAAAACTCCCTAGAAATACTTAGCCCAATGACACGGGGAGACCCAGCTACTCCTGGAGAGCCGGTGAGATTATTAACCAAGGATGTATAATACTCTTCATCGGTAAGATTTAAACCAAACACATTGAGTTCCCATAGGTTCCATTCATAACCAAGGTTTGCATCAAGTAAGGTGTAGCTATCTATCTTATCAGCAGGATTGGAACCATCGTACTTCCAATAGTGAGTGTCACCAATGGTTTTAGTTCCCACCTGGCCATGCAAACCGTTATCAAATTGGTAGTTTAGAGAAAATGAAAGAGTGTGCTCGGGAATAAAAGATACTTGTTTACCAGCTAAACCAGAGCCATCAAACTTGTCGTATTTAGAATCACAAAGGCCATAAGCAGCCGAAAGTGTAAAATTTTCGGAGGGCTTGATAAAACCTTCTACTTCAATTCCCTTGGCAGTGACCTCATCTGCATTGGCTACATAATAATCCGTGCTCAATGGGTTAGGGTCAGGTAGCTCGAATTGATAGTTTTTAATGCCGTTGAGATAAGCGCTGAAGTTCAATCCCCACGATTCTTTAGGAGCAAATAGTAAACCGATTTCATACGAAAGTGTTTCCTCCTCCAAAAAAGTAGTTTGACTGTCAGTAATCGTGTAAGCAGAGAACCCTCCGGGCTTTTCCGAATAGGTTGCACGAATATTTCCCGTCAATCCTTCCGTTATTTTTCTTTCCCAATTTAATGTGGGAGAAAAGGAATTAAAGTCCTTTGAGTCAGAAAAAGTGTCAGTGTAAGGTGTCGGACCTGGAAAGTTAAAACCATCTTTGTTACGATTAATTTTCTTTTGGAAATTGTCATAACGTAGACCAAGGGAAAGGTTATCTTTTTCAGTGAAATCTTTGGTGAGGGAAGCAAAGATGCCTAGGTTGCGGGATTTTAACTTGTAGATGGTTTGCTCAGTAACCCCAAAGGATCTAGTGGCATCGCCATCCATTTTACTATCTGAATAAAAGGCTCCGAGAACCCAATCGATTTCGGAATCTTGTTCTGATTCGATTCGGAATTCTTGGGACCATTCAATTTGATCCTGGACGATAACAGAGGTTTGTGCGGGGCTTGCCATTGTATTAACCGTACTTAGATCCAAATCCACCCGATTTGGGCTCATGCTCCAATCATTTCGATTGGTAATGGAAATGAAATCGTAGCCATCCAATTCATTTTCATAAGTCAGAAACTGCTGATTACGATCGATCTCAGTAGATTCATCAAAATCGGTCGACCGGGCATAAAAATCTGCCTGATTTCGAGAAACCAAAGGTTGGCTCCCAAGTTTATGGCTCTCGAAGTTTGCACCGAAACCGATCTTGGATCCGTCACCCCGATCGAGGGATAATTTGAGTGAGCCATGCCAAGTCTCAGAAGTGTCGGCATTTCCTGATGTGTTATGGATAAAACCATCAGATAGGGCTCTTTGCAGAGCTACGGAATAAGAGAATCCGTCCGTATCTAATGGACCAGTGCTATTTAGGTTATATTTTTGGGTATCAAAGGTTGCGTATGAAGCTGATACTCGGTTCACATGTTGATCGCTCGGTGTCTCGGTTTTTATATGAATGGCACCACCCGTAACAGATTTTCCGGATTTGTGCCCCTGCGGGCCTCTTAAAATCTCAATGCTTTCCACATCATAGATAGTGGAAGCATACGAGGAAATATCAGCTTGCGGTATGCCATCTACATAAAGTTGAACGCCAGCGGGTCCAAATAATTGAGTATTAGCGATCCCTCGAATCGCCATAATGTCACCATAAGACTGGATCGAGTTGTTATTAATATGAAGATTAGGGGATAGCCCTGACAAATCGACTAAGTTATCAATCTGACGATCCTCAACTTGATTTTTGGTCAGAATCGATGAACGGGAGAGATCTAATTCAGGAATACTGGAACCCGTTACCGAAATCTCGCTGAGCGTTTCTGGATTCTTCCCGAAGAGAGCAGATGCAGTTGCACCTGCAAGCATGAAAAAGGCAATATTC
>JAQCIX010000043.1 GCA_027593365.1 Verrucomicrobiota bacterium | reverse complement strand
TCACTGATGCGATCCGTCCGGTTCCCAAAAACATCAGGAAGAACCCTTGCAGGACCAACAGGGGGGTAAAAGCCTCCCGGGCGCCGTTGACTGGATTGAAGAGCAGTTCGGCCTCGCCTGATGGAGAGTTCTCTGCCGGAAGTACCACCTGCATACCATCGAAGAAGGCAGCAAGATAGAAAGTGGCAGTTAAAATGAGGGAGAAAATCCCTGCAGCCACTAAGTTTTTGGCTCGCAGGCGCTCCCGTATGCCTCGGCGAATTATTGGGTTCATGGCAGATCTCCTTTCCGGGCAGCAGGCAAGGATTCCAATTCCAGAAACAAGTCCTCAACTCTGGGCCTTTCAATGGCAAAGCCCGAAACGGGCACACCCGCCTCGACGAGCCGGGCGAGTACTTTGGAGGCTTCCTCCTCGCCTCCATTCAAGCAGACCCGAGCTCGCGTGCCGTGACCATCGGTGTCTTCCAGTTGGGAGAGAGCGGGGATGGACGAAATGATTTTATCGAGGGAAGGAAAGGATTTGGTGAGCTGAATGTTGAGGAAGTTTTGTTTCTGCCTCGCTTGGGAAATCTCATCGAGGGTTCCCGAAAGAACCATTTTCCCCTCCCGCATAAACCCGAGGGTGTCGCAGGTATCCTCGATCTCGGAAAGCACATGGGAGGAAAGAAGGATGGTCTTTCCCTCTCGGGCAAGGGACTTGAGGATGTTGCGCAAGTCGATGCGCGACTTCGGGTCGAGGTTGGCCGCCGGTTCATCGAGCAGAAGAACGGATGGTTGGTGCACAAGAGTCTTGGCGAGCAGGGCCCGCTGGCGCATGCCCCGGGAGAGCGTTCGGCAGAGGGCTTGCATGTGATCCTGCAGTCCGGTGGCATGAAGGGATTGAAGCACTTTCGCTTTTTTCTGCTCTCCACTTAGCCCATAAGCCTGGGCGAAAAGATCACAAAATTCCCAGACTTTCAAATCCTCGTAGACAGGGGGGAAGTCAGGCATGTATCCCAAAAAGCCTCTGGCTTTTTCTGCTTGGAGAAGGGCGGATACTCCCTGGACTAAAATTTCTCCATAAGTTGGCTCGATTAAGGTGGCAATTGCCTTGATCGCACTAGTCTTGCCAGCCCCATTGGGTCCGATGAGCCCGAAGATTGAGCCCGGTTGGACGGAGAACGAAAGGTGATCAACTGCGGCGAATTCTCCATAGTGGACCGTCAGATCCTTAACATCTATCATGTGCCCTTGATTCTCATAAATGCATTTCGCAGAAATTTTCACAATCGGTCAACTTTTCCTTGAACCGAGGTCTATTCATGGAATGATCTGATTTGATATGAAAAAAAATCATTTACATCTTCTTCTTGTCTCTTTGTTCCCCTTCACGCTGGTTGCTGAAAAGTCGCTTTTTGATGGACAAACCTTGGACGGGTGGGATGGAAATCCTTTGCACTGGAGTGTGGAGGATGGAGCAATCGTTGGGGTGAATACAAAAGAAAACCCAACGAAGGGAAATACATTTCTCATTTGGAAGGGGGGAGACTTACAGGACTTTGATCTTACCCTAGAATGCAAAATCGATTCAGGGAATAGTGGTATCCAGTACCGTAGTTTCACCATCCCTGGAGAGCATGACGGCTGGAGGATAGGCGGGTATCAGGCGGACTTTGAATCCGGCGATAATTATACAGGTATTTGCTATGGTGAAGCTTTTAGAGGAATCCTTTCTTTAAGAGGAGATCGCACGACCTTATCCCGTGATGAATCTGGAAAACTTGTTAAATCTGTCGAAAAGATTGGAGATCGAGCCAAACTTGGCTTGGCCGTAAAAAAGGGGGATTGGAATAAGTACCGGATTGTCGCGGAGGGATTTCGTTTTGAGCATTATGTGAACGGACAAAAAATGTGTGAGTTAATTGATGATGATGTAACCAAACGCAGATCATCTGGACTTCTTGCCTTACAAGTTCATGCAGGTCCTCCGATGAAAGTTTATTTCCGAAACATCAAATTAAATTAATTTCTTATCCACAAAGTTGCTTATTAGAGGAATATAAAAGTAACTTTTGGTTGTGACTTTGACTGCTTCACAATCGAAGATAATTATAGCTGGTGGAACTGGTTTTTTGGGGCAACTCCTATCCCAGTCTTTTCTGTCAGACGGGCATGAAGTCATTCTTTTTTCTAGATGTCATTCGACTGAAGCTACCTTTGGTCGAGCAGTTTTCTGGGATGCCGAAAATTTGGATGAATGGGTTAATGAATTGGATGGAGCAAATCTGTTGATTAACCTTACTGGTAAATCAATAGATTGCCGACATACGAAAGCAAATCGGGAAGAGATCCTCAAATCACGAATCCTTTCAACGAGAGTCTTGGGTCAGGCGATTACTTCATTAAAAAAGCCTCCCAATTTGTGGTTAAATGCTAGTTCGATGGCATTGTACGGACAATGCGTTGATGGTAATCCTCCCCACGACGAAAGTTCACCAGTTATGTCAGCTGGTTTTTTGGAGGAAGTTACATGCAGTTGGGAGGATGAGTTCTTTAAGTATTCGGTAGATGGTGTCAGACAAATTGTTCTTCGAATAAGTTTTATATTGGGTCATGCCAGTGGTGCATTTCCTTTTTTGAAGAAGCTTACCAAGATGGGCCTCGGTGGGGCTCAGGGTCGTGGAACGCAATGGATGAGTTGGCTTCACCAAGATGATTGGGTTTCCATCATTCGTTTTCTTACAAAAAATAAGAATATTTCCGGTGCAATCAATTTATCTTCTCCCAATCCAGTCACCAATCGTACATTCATGCAAAAACTTAGAGAATTAGAAGCTCCACTGGGTATTGGTATTCCTGCTCCTTCAATAGGAGTAAAGTTAGGATGTGCACTTTTAGGTTCAGCTTCCGAGCTGGCATTACAGAGTAGAAAAGTAGTGCCCAAGAAACTTACAGACCATGGATATCGTTTTTTATTTCCGAACATCGATGGGGCGTTGAGCAATCTCTGTAATTAAACTACGATTGAAAAGTTGCTATCGTATGAATCTGAACATTCGAGCAGTTTCGTCATGGCTTAGTACGATTTTGCTCTTAATGGTACATTTTGTCCAAGCCCAGACTACTGAAGTGGATGTAGTGATTTATGGGGGCACTGCTGCTGCAATTACGGCAGCCGTTCAGGTAAAAAGAATGGGAAAGTCTGTGGTGGTGGTCTCTCCAGATCAGAGGCTGGGGGGCATGACGAGCAGTGGACTTGGCTCGGCTGATATAGGAAATAAAGAAGTGATTGGAGGACTTACGCGTGATTTCTACCACCGAGTGTGGCGATATTATCAGAGCCCGGATGTATGGAAATGGCAAAAAAAAGAAGACTTCGGCAATCGAGGGCATGGCGCCTTGGCTGTCGATGGAGAGATGCGGACGATGTGGATCTTTGAGCCAGAGGTTGCCTCAACTATTTTTGAATCATGGGTGAGGGAAAATGAACTGCAGGTTTTTCGGGGTGAGAGGCTTGATCGGAAACAGGGCGTGGAACTAAAAGACGGGGCAATTATATCGATCACTACCTTGTCGGGCACTAGATATCAGGGAGATGTTTTTCTAGATTGCACCTATGAGGGCGATCTTATGGCAGCGACCGGTGTTAGTTATTTCGTGGGTCGGGAAAGCAATGCACGCTATGGTGAAACTTTAAACGGTGTGCAGATATCCAAAGCACTCAAAAACCAATTCGTAAATCGAATTGATCCTTACCATCTTTACGGAGATCCCACCAGTGGTTTGCTTCCTGGAATTAGCAACTGGACGCCTGTTAAAGATGGGACCGAAGACAACAAGATTCAAGCTTACAACTTTAGGTTGTGTCTTACGCGAGTGGATGAAAACCGGGTACCTTTCCCGAAGCCAGAATCTTATGATCCGAAGCAATATGAGCTTTTGTTGAGAACGCTGAAGCGAGGCTCTAGGCACATATTTGTTCATTTTGATCCCGTTCCCAACGCGAAAACGGACACCAATAATCATGGTTCCTTTGGCACAGATAATATAGGCATGAATTACGATTACCCGAACGCTACCTATGAGGAACGGGAAAAAATTATCCGACAGCATAAAAATTATTTACAGGGGTATTTTTACTTTCTTTGCAATGATCCCCAAGTGCCAATCGATATCCGTGAAGAAATGAGTCAATGGGGCTTGGCTAAAGATGAATTTCTTGAAACGGGACATTGGCCACCTCAACTTTATATCAGGGAAGCTCGCAGGATGGTGAGCGATTTTGTGATGACAGAAGCGGATGTGGTCGGAGATCGAGATACCTTAAAAGCAATCGGTATGGGTTCCAATAAGATAGCCTCTCACAATGTGCAAAGGTATGTGGCCAAAGATGAAAAGGGTAAGGCCTATGTTCTTAATGAGGGAGATATTCAGGTTTCCTTTGATCAACCATTTGCAATTTCCTACGATGCGATTGTCCCATCAATTAAGCAGTGCTCAAACCTGATTGTTCCCGTTTGTTTATCGGCCTCTCATGTGGCCTTCGGGGCCGTTCGTATGGAGGCTGTTTTTATGATTCTTGCCCAGTCTGCGGCCACTGCGGCATCCCTTGCAGTAGATCGGGAGATCGCTGTTCAGCAAGTCGATTATCAGGATCTTCGTGAAAAGTTGCTGCTAGATGGCCAGGTTCTTGAGCTTAGTAGGGAAGTTCGGCTTAGCAAGGCAGTTGGGTATCCGCGCGATCGCTTGGGTGGAGTTGTCGTAGACGGAGAGCAGATTGAGTTTTTTGGGGAATGGACTGAGAGCTCATCGTTGCGTCCTTTCGTGGGCACTTCCTATCACCATGACGGTAACAGAGAGAAAGGTTTGCTGGTCGCAAAATTTCCTTTTGTTGCCCCATCAAACGGCTTGCATGAAATCAAGGTATCTTTCCCTTCTTTTGCCAATCGTGCAGGGAGTGTGATCTATCAAGTGGCACATCAAGATGGGATTTTAAAAGTCCAAGTGGATCAGAGAAAACCAAAGAGCAATAGTCAGCTTTGGTTGTCGCTTGGGTCTTTTAATTTTAAAAAAGGAGAGCAGTACTATGTTAACCTGAGTAATGAAAAGACTGAAGGTTATGTCGTAGTAGACGCGATCCAGGTAATTGCACTTTCTACAGAGAAAGAAAAAGAATAGATACAAGGTAATTTTCATATTTTGGACAAATTCTAGACAATAAATAGCTGTATGAATCGGAATACATTTCTTCGTACTTTAGCTAGTAGCCTCCCGCTATTTAATATCCAGAAAGCTTTTTCGGCTAACTCTCAATTACAAATTGCTGCCATTGGAGTAGGCGGTAAGGGAGGGAGTGATTTGCAGCATTTATCAAGGCATGGGAAATTAATAGCGGCCTGTGACATATCGAGTAAGAAACTTGCTTATGCACTGAAGGGAAAACCTGATGTATCTAGGTTTTCTGACTATCGGGAAATGCTTTCTCACATGGGTGGTAAAATCGATGTGTTGAGTATTAGTAGCCCGGATCATACCCATGCTCATGCTGCTCAATTGGCAATAAAGCACGGGATTCATCTCTTTATCCAAAGTCCTGCGGTTCATACAATTTGGGAGGGGAGACAAATCCTGAACGGGATTACTAAAAATGGCATAGTTTCCCAACTTGGATTACAGGGCTGTGCTTCCGATCGTTTCAGGAGTGCAATCGAATTTCTTAGGACAGATGCACTCGGTGAAATTCAAGAAGTTCATGTCTGGACAAATCGTCCTATATGGAAACAGGCACCGAACCTGTTGGCTCGCCCAATGGAAGATTTACCAGTGCCGAATGGGTTGAATTGGGATGCTTTTTTGGGCCCGGCCATGGAGAGGCCTTATCATAAAATTTATCAACCTTACCATTGGCGGGGGTGGCGGTCTTTTGGGAGTGGAGCACTCGGAGATACAGGGCTCCATTTGCTAAACCTTCCAGTCATGGGCCTAGGTCTTCTTGCACCACTCAGAGTAGAATGCTTAACCTCTGGACCGGTAAACCCAGAAACCTTTTCAGCTTGGGGGGTTGTGAAGTACAAATTTTCATACAAAGATGGAGCGGGTGAATTACCCCTGCTTTGGTATGAGGGAAAAATAGGTCATTTGAATGAAGCTCAAAATGGAAAACCCAATATCCCTCCCATCGATTTATTTAAGGGAAGGAATCCATCTGCAAACGGCTGTCTAATATTAGGTTCTAAGGGAACCTTTTATTCCTCTTCCATTTATGGATCAGATTGGCAGGTTTCATTTGGTTCAAAATGGTTACTACCGAATGAACTGCAATTACCACCTGCTTCTTTACCTAGAAACGGTAGGGGAGATGCTGGGATGAAAGATGAGTTGATTCAATCAATCCTGAAGGGAGCCCCGTCCTCTCCTTTTGCGAATCTTTCTTATGGAGTCAAGCTGAACGAAATAGCCATACTAGGAAATATTTCGTTATTGGCTGGAGGTAAATTTAACTGGGATTCGGAGGGGTGTAAGTCAGATCGATCAGATATCAATGGATTACTCTCGAAGCCGTATCGAAATGGTTGGGCGGTTGAAAAGTCTTTGTAGGGAATCCTACAGATACATACTGTCGTAGATATCAGCAACTTTTCGTATAGCTAGGGCGAAAGCTGCGGTTCTTCTGTCCTTAATTTTGGAATTCGACAGGTGCATTTCTTTTATCTCTTGGTAGGCTTCGCACATGGTATCTTCTAATCCTGAGCGGACCAAAGTAATTTCGTCGGGTCCTTTCATAAGTTCAGCTTTGACGATTGGGTCCAAAGGCTGATCAACCGTTGATTCCATTAACCGAACGATTCTCGAACCTTGTGCTTCCATGAATCTTCTCTCCATTCTACCAAAACGGACATGGGAGAGGTTTTTTAACCATTCAAAATAGGAAACGGTAACGCCACCCGCATTTAAATAAGTATCAGGGATGATAAAAACTCCCCTCTGATTAAGTATTTGATTGGCGTCAAAGGTAACTGGGCCATTGGCAGCTTCTGCTATGATTTTAGCCTGAATACGATTGGCATTCATTTTTGTGATTACCCCTTCCATAGCTGCGGGTATTAAAATATCACAAGCTTGCTCAAGGGCTCGTTCACCGTCTTCAATGAAGGATCCAGACGAGAATCCTTCGATCTTACCATGTTCTAATTTGTATTGATATAAATCTTCCGTACAAAGACCACGGTCGCAAAGAATTGCCCCATCCCTTTCTATTATTCCAACAATCAGGGCACCATCCTCTTCCTCAAGGAATTTAGCTGCATGATAGCCCACATTACCAAGGCCTTGGACAATAATTTTTTTTCCTTCTAGATTTCCGGACAAGCCTGCTTTCTTAACATCATCCTGGTGTCTGAAGAATTCTTGAATCCCATATTGTACGCCCCGGCCAGTCGCTTCAATTCGTCCCTGTACTCCACCGAAGTGAACCGGTTTTCCAGTGACGCAAGCCCTTGCATTAATTTCGTTGGGATGAAGTTTTTGGTATTCATCTGCAATCCATGACATCATTCTTTGTCCCGTTCCCATATCTGGAGCTGGAACATTTACGCCTGGACCAAGTAGTCCGCGCTTGTCTAATTCCTGAGCAAACCTACGGGTGATGTGCTCCAATTCCTTCAGGGAATATTTTTTAGGGTCTATGCATAGAGCACCTTTGGAGCCCGCAAATGGTACATTTACAATCGAACATTTATAGGTCATGAGAGCAGCCAGAGCTTCCACTTCATGCTGGTCTGCAAATGGTGCATAACGAATGCCCCCCTTGGCGGGAAGGGCATGTTCGCTGTGCGTTGCTCGCCACCCAGTAAAAATTTCGTAGCCATCATCCAGTTCGACGCCAAACTTCATCTCACAAACTGCATTGCAGGTACGAATTTGGCGAGCCAACCCTTTGGGTAGATCTAAAGCATTGGCAGCGAGATCAAAACTGGAGTTGACGCTTTCTAAAAATGAAAGGTCTGTGTTTTTGTTCATTAGGATTTAAATACCAAAAACACAACAGCCGGCAATGGATAAAAGAATATCCTGATTGCAAAAATTTAAACTCGATTAAACTTAACTTTGATCGAGGTTTGATCGGGGAACCCCCGATCAAACGGTCAGTCCTTTGGGCGGGCTTCGTTGACCTTTAATGGGCGTCCGCCCATATCAGAACCATTCAATGCCTCAATAGCCGCGGTGGCTTCAGAATGATCATTCATCGTAACGAAGCCAAAGCCTTTGGATCGACCGGAGGGGCGTTCCACGATAACAGATGCACGGTCGACGGTTCCGTATTGTTTAAAGGCGTCAGCAAGTTCTTGATCGCCAAAGGACCAAGGGAGGTTTCCCACATAGATTTCCATAATTTTGATTGTCTTTTGATTGATAACTTCGAAGCACTGGAGGATGGTCTTGGTTACTCGAGTCAACAATCGCAACGGATGCGGGGTTTATCGGGTACCTCAAATCGCCGAGGCTTATAAAAATGTCATTATGTAAGGGAGGCTCTCGCAGTGCAATCTCAAAGAATAGCAATTATTAGCTTCTTTGATTTAGAATTGCTCATAAAGAATGACTTCGATTACCTCTTGAAAATATGGTAGCGATTAGAGAAATCATTGAAATCAAGGATCAGGATTTAGATCAGTTGAATAAATTGATACCCATGCTTTCGAAGTCTGCTTCACTTCTTAGTTTGGACGAATATTTAGAAATTATTCGATGTCCTTGCACTCACCTGTATGTGGCAGAAGAGAAATCAGAAATTATCGGCATGCTGAGCCTGGTCATTTTTCCTATACCTACAGGAGCAAGGGCATGGATCGAAGATGTTGTAGTCAACGAAAAGGCAAGAGGTAAAGGTCTTGGTAAGCAATTAACTATGTACGCTTTGGAGCAGTCCAAGAAGTACAAAGTGGTTTCTGTGGATCTGACTTCCCGTCCATCTCGTGAGATTGCCAATAAACTCTATCAAGATGTTGGTTTTGAAAAGAGGGAAACAAATGTCTATCGTTTCGTGAATGAGTAATCGTATCATTTCAATTTATGAGAAAATTCTCTCCTTTTGCCTTACTCTCCTACTGGTTACTTCAAATATTCTGAGCAAAAGTTCTTTTGCGGACTCAATTTCTAGTCCTGATGTCTTTTTTTCCGTGGATGCTGTAAGTATTGAGAAAAGCGGAATTTCTAAGAAAATTGAGGAGAAATATCCATTTTTGCGAGAATTTGCAGAGAGTCTCAATAAAGATACTAATAAGTCTCTGGGTGTTTACGATGCGATGGGGTTGCGTGAAGAGGATTTCACTCATTTTTCTTTTCGGTTAGATGGACTTGATTCGGTTTATGGGGCAAGTTCTGTTGGAACAATTTCTTTATCCCAGATCTACATTGAAATGAATTTAGGGGCGAAAGTACGAATGGATGTAACCGGCTTTATGAGTTGGTTGGAAGCACAATTGGCCAACGAACTAAGATCGAAAAAGGCGGTAAAAAAAGTGTTGTTCGAAAACATAATGGATCAGAACCAACTTCAATTCACCATAGACCTAAAAGAGCTTGAATCTTTATCTTTGGCAGATTCGCATGAAGCAATCTCTGTAGATTCTAATTTTTCTATTCATATTAATTTGGAGGAGAACCAAACTAATATCAGAGGTTTTCTTACTAATCCTCTGGATTATGAGCTTATGGAGTCGGATGATTTCGAAAAAAAATCGCTTCTATCGCAAATGGCTTCTGACAGACAGGTTTCTTTATATGTTAGAATCCCTGAATCCCTGTCAAGTTATGATCTTCGATTAAATAAAGTAGAAAACCCAATTTTTTCAGTCTTAGAGGGGGTGGGGGAAATCGCATGGGGTATGAGTTTTCGGGATGATTCGGTTTTCTTTGAGTTGATCTTAGCGTGCAAGGAAAATTCTGTTGCGACTGCATTGGCAGGACTTGTTCAGGGCTCTTTGGGGATGGCTCGGCTTGCATGGATGGAAGATGCCAGTGCTCGAAACACACTCGATTTGATCGAAAAGGTGGTGGTGCAAGCCAAGGATAATTACCTAAAAATTCGTCTAGATATAACTGAAAAAGAGTTGGGTCAGTTTATTTCGAATCAACTTTCTTCGATTGCACCCTCACCGCACCT
Organism: Verrucomicrobiota bacterium; assembly: GCA_027593365.1. Lineage (GTDB taxonomy): Bacteria > Verrucomicrobiota > Verrucomicrobiia > Opitutales > Seribacteraceae > Chordibacter. Next base: position 981 of record JAQCIX010000043.1, on the reverse strand, counting down.
TCAATTGCATACAACTGGACCAATGTCCCTAACAGGGCAAGAAGCTCCTTCGATCTCTTTACCATTACTTTCAGGGGAAGAATTTTCGCTTGTTTCCCAAAAAGGCAAGGTCGTGGTTTTGGATTTTTGGGCAAGTTGGAGTCGGCCTTGTCGGACTGCCTTACCTATTTTAGTAGAGGTCGGTTCAGGCTACTCCTCTTCTGAGTTTTGTTTGATGACTATAAATCAAGATGAAAGCCAAGAAGAAATTGAAGATTTCCTGGAAAGCTATGACCTGGGTGATTTGCCTGTGGCAATGGATATGAACGGAGAAGTTTCTAAAAAGTATCAAGTCAATGGAATGCCTCATACCGTCATCATTAACCAACTGGGTGAAGTAGAGAAAGTTTGGATTGGGTTTTCCCCCTTTTTAGAAAAAGACTTGGTAAAAGAGATTAATCGAATTCTGGGAAAATAAAGTGCTAATTACTGGAAAAGAGTAAATTTGTCTCAAAATTTCCTCCTTTGGCTATGAGATCATTGTCCATTCACGCTAACAACGCCAAAAGGAGAACTTAAAAATGATGAAATTTAATGAGTTTCAAAAATACGAGGCAACCCTGCTTATTCCTTACCAAAAATACTTCGAGCTAATTTATGAAACCAAATATTTAATCGAAGCCAGGCTAAGTTCTGGTCGATTATTTGTGGCACATAAATCGTTTTATGGATGTAATCGAAGATCCGCAGTTATTAAAGCAACTGAATGGTATAATGCTCATTTAAAAGCGGTTCTAGGAAATCCTCACAACACTATGTTTATAGATGACCCATTGATGGAAGTAAAATATGACGACGACTTTGTATGTACCGATTTGCGCAATAAGTATTTGGACGAAGACACGATGAATCGTCTGCTGGCTGAGTCCAAAGGCGATTTAGGGCGGGAAGAGACATTGCCCAAAGATGGTATCTCAATGGGGAGTGTGAAACGCCTACGAA
>JAQCIX010000042.1 GCA_027593365.1 Verrucomicrobiota bacterium | reverse complement strand
AGAGGGATCGACGGGCGTGGAAAATTGGGAGGGATCGAGCCGGCCGAGAAGTAAATTGACATCGGTCAGGCAAAGCGGGCCGCCAAACCCGTAGCAGGCTGGCCCGGGGTGAGCCCCGGCACTTTGCGGACCGACCCGCAGGAGCCTGTTTTCCACCCCGCAGATGGAACCACCCCCAGCAGCGACGGTCTCGATACGCAGGGCAACATTGGCCACACGGGCATCGCCCACCTGGTGGCTGGATTGGTATGCGAAGGAGCCGGAATAACGGGAAACATCGGAACTGGTGCCCCCCATATCGAGGTTAATGAATTTCTCGAGACCAGCCGAACGGGCGACTGCGGCCGCTCCCACCACCCCACCGGCAGGCCCGCTGAGCAGGCTGTCGATCGCCCGGTAGTCGGATCGGGGAGAAAGCCCGCCAGCACTGGAGGCGATAAGCAGTTCGCTCCCCTGCCCCAGACCGGCTTCCACGGAATCCAAATAACCTGTGAGCACACCCGATAAATAAGCTTCCACCACCGAGGATTCGGAGCGGGGCAACCATTTGCGAAAGCGGCGGATTTCCGCCGAGCAAATAACCGTAGGAAAGCCCCACTCCTGGAGGCAACGGGCGACTTCTTGCTCATGGGCATCATTTACATAGGAGTGCAAGAAAGAGACCACGGCCACGCGGTTGCCCTGCTCCAGAAGTTCGCGGGCAAGTGGCTCGAGGGCAGCTAAATCGGGAGCCTGCAAAACCTTACCCTCGCGGTCGAGCCGTTCGCATACCTCCACCACTGGGCCATGGAGCACGGGGCGTTTGCGGGGGACGAGATCGAAGAGGCCGAGCCTGCGCTGGTCCCCAATTTCCAAAAGGTCGGGAAACCCCTGGGTCACAAAAAATACTGGCGGGTCACCCGCCCCTTCGAGCAGGGCATTGGTGCAGCGCGTGGTGGCCAGCCGCATGCTTGCAGAAATATCTGCGGGCGAAAGACCCTCCCGGGCGAGAATGAGCCTTTGGCCAAGGATGGGGGCTTCCTCCCCGGAGAAAAGTTCGATCGCAGTGCCAGGAACAAGGGAGGCAGGCAAGGCACCACTAAACACAAGCTCACCGGATTGAGGAGACCAACCAGCTACCTGAAGTTCCCCTTCGTCACAAATCAACCGGAAACCGACTGGAAAATTCTCCGGCCAATTGGGCGGACCTTCCAGAATGAGGCGATTGGGTACAGAAATTTGGGAAATTCGGGCAGAAAGGCTACCCCGGGACAACACCTTGGCTCGGTGAACCGCACCGTCGGGACTACGGGCGAAGCAATCGGTAAAGGTGCCCCCGGTGTCGACGAAGAAGGACCATTTAGGCAAAGCCGTGCTCATTTTTGGGGACATCCATGAGCCCAGCTTTCAAGAATCGGCAGATAATTCTCGGGGAGACTGACCTGGCGAGCACCCTCCACCACTACCTGCTGGTAGCGGGCAGTCGGTACACCATATTCGTAGTTACAAGAGAGGTAGACCCAACAGCGGACGGTGGATTGATCCCCCAGTAATTCGAGATCCATTTCCAAACGCTCATAATAGCCACCGGCCACGCCCTCGTAGTGATCGAGGGCTTTCCAATGTTTATCTTTGAGTGTCCATAGGCAACCAAGCACCTCGGAGTTCTCATCCTGCACGATCCCGGCGTACCCATCCCCATTGATAAAATACTTCCAACCTGTGAGGCGGGCGATCGGGCCGGGTTCGGCACCGGGGCAACGCATGGCCATTTGGTCAAGGTTCATATTCGAACCATAAGCAAAATAACGGATAGACATGGGATGAATAAAAACGAATGATGTTGAGAGCCAATGGCGTGGAGGCAAGCGTTGAACTGCTTTCGTGCTTGTAAAAGGGCCGAAAAAAAGCACAATGCTCTTCCATCGTTAGGGGTCACTCCTTTGGGGTTGCTCCCTTGATCATGCTGGCGACCTGTCCTGTACTGGATGGGAAGCGAGACGATAGCGGCGTTGCGGCTTACCCTGCAACGCGGATTGGCACCCGTCAATCCATCGGATCAGGAAACCAAATCAGACCAATGTCAGAACAAGTAAATAAAACATCAATCATCGAAGAAAACCGTTCCCACGATAAGGACACCGGGTCCAGCGAGGTGCAAATTGCCCTGCTGACCGCCCGGATTTCCCACCTCACGGAACATCTTAAAACCCACCGCAAGGACTTTCACTCCCGCAGGGGATTGCTCATGATGGCAGCCCGCAGGAGAAAACTTCTCGATTACTTAAAGAAGAATGAATTGAAGCGCTATCAAGCTATCGTTGAGAAGCTTGGTTTACGCCGATAACTCCATTTTCGAGCCCTTGCTCCTTTTAAACTCGCAGCCATTTGTGGCACGAGAATTTTTCCTCTCATCCAGTGATGCTGGGCCTTGTTGTGCCCACATGGCATTGTTGGAATGGGCTTTGTAAGGACAATCCGGTCCAAGCAAAGGATGAAGCGATCAAATACACGATACAAATAACCAGTACGAATCAATGAAACAGAAACATAATGTTACCGCCGAAAAGCTCGGCATCCAGATATCTTCCGGCACACTTGCCGGATTGGCCAGCGGAGCCGTCACTATCACTCAGGGAGAAACCAGTGTGTTTGTCTCTGCCACTGCCGCATCCACCTTGCGTCCGGGTCAGGATTTCTTTCCCCTGACCGTGGATTACCGCGAAAAATTTACCGCAGCTGGACGTTTTCCAGGTGGTTACTTCAAGCGTGAAGGTAAACCCACCGAAAAGGAAATCCTTACTTCCCGCCTCTGCGACCGTCCCCTGCGCCCACTTTTCCCCAAGGGCTTCCTCAATGAAGTGCAGGTAATTGGTTACCTTCTTTCCACCGATATGGTAAACGAGGGAGATATCCTCATGGTTAACGGTGCATCTGCCGCCCTGATGATTTCCGACATCCCATGGAATGGTCCGATCGGATGTGTTCGACTTGGGCAAATTGACGGCGAATTCGTGGTTAACCCAACCAATGAGCAAATGTACGACTCCACCCTCGATCTGATTTATGTCGGAAACGAGAAGGAGATGATGATGATCGAAGGTTCCGCTGATCAAATCCCCGAAGACCGCTTCGTTGAGGCACTTGAATATGCCCATGAAGCGATTCAGGATATCATTGCTGCCCAGCGTGAATTGGCTGCTCTTTGCGGAAAGCAAAAGAAGGAGTTTGAACTCGTAAAAGTACCTGACGATGTGCTCGCTCTTTGCCGCGAAATCACTGGTAACCGTATGGAAGATGCGATCTTTGCTGATTCCAAGCAGGAGCGCCAGGTGGCTGTCGATGCAATCAAGGTAGAAGCCGACAAGGCATGCGAAGAGAAATTCGGAGAAGATTACGACGCAGACCATGTAAAGATGGCCTTCGAAGTGATTCAGGAAGAAGTCTACCGCAATAATATCCTCGGTAAAGGAAAGCGTGCTGATGGTCGCGGACCCGATGATTTGCGTGAGGTTACCTGTGAAACAGGCGTGCTTCCCCGTGTGCATGGTTCCGCTATATTCAGCCGTGGAGAAACTCAGTCCCTCGTGCTCTCGACTCTTGGTACCAGCCGTGATGTGCAGGACTTGGACGGATTGACCGGTGGACCCACCTCCAAATCTTTCATTTTGCACTACAACTTCCCCCCATTTTCCGTGGGTGAAGCCGGACGTTTCGGATTTACCGGACGCCGCGAGATCGGGCATGGTGCTTTGGCTGAACGCTCTGTTCTTCCTGTGCTTCCTCCCGAGGACGAGTTCCCCTACGCCATCCGTGTGGTTTCGGAAATCATGTCCTCCAATGGTTCGACTTCGATGGCGAGTGTTTGTGGCGGATCCCTCGCATTGATGGACGCCGGTGTGCCCCTTAGTGGACATGTTGCCGGTATCTCCACTGGATTGGTTTCCGAGCACGATGAAAATGGAAATATTTCCAAGCATGTGGTGCTCACCGACATTATCGGTGCGGAAGACCACTTCGGAGATATGGATTTTAAGGTATGTGGTACCCGTCAAGGTGTGACCGGATTCCAGTTGGACCTAAAGATTCAGGGCCTTCCTTTCGATATCGCTAAGGAAGCGGTGAAGCAGGTAACCGCAGCAAGAATGAAAATTCTTGATGTGATGGAAGCTGCCCTTCCTTCCCACCGTACAGAACTGCGTGAGCATGCTCCTCGGATTGAAACCGTAAAGATCGATCCTGAAAAAATCGGTGCATTGATCGGTCCTGGTGGTAAAAACATCCGCCGCATCACCGAGGTAACCGGTGCCAATATCGATATCGATGAGGACAACAGCGGAAAAGTACGCATCTATGCAACCAATTCGGAAGCAATGCAGCGTGCCCTCGACGAGATCGAACTGGTGACCGGAGAAATCGAGGTCGGTAAGATCTACCGTGGTATCGTTCGCGGAGTGAAAGAATTCGGTGCCTTTGTTGAATGCTTACCTGGAAAGGAAGGACTCTGCCATATTTCCGAGCTCGCGGACTTTCGGGTCAACAAGACAGAAGACATTTGCAAGCTTGGAGATGAGATCATCGTCAAGTGCATCGGTATCGACGACAAAGGCCGCGTAAAACTGAGCCGTCGTGCCGCGATGGAGGAAAACAAACCAGCTGAAGATGTAGAATCTTCCAACGAGGGATCCGCGGAAGAAACTGAGGAAGCAGCTGAGCCAGTAGCCTCCTAATTCTTTAAACCCAAAACTTCTTATCCCTAGCGGTCATCCATTCGTGGATGACCGCTTTTTTTGTGTCTACTTTAGATGGTAAAATCTTCCCGATTGCCCAAGTCAGGAAATTCATTAGGGATTAGGGTTTATACATGAGTAACCAAGACAAACCTCTTATTCTAGCAACCAACGACGATGGAATAAATTCACACTTTCTCATTCGATTAGTGGAAGCTCTGAGTAAGGAATGCGATGTCGTTACCTGTGCTCCGGATGGAGAGCGTAGTTGGATTGGGCATGCCATAACCAGGCACCAAACCCTAACGCCTGAGAAGCTCAAAAAATATCCAGGCAAAGAGGCTTATTCGGTTAATGGTACGCCTGCGGATTGCGTAAACCTGGCGGTGGGTAACTTATTGGATCGGGCACCCGATGTGGTCGTAAGTGGGATCAATCTAGGTTACAATGTGACCCTGCCGATGATCTTATCCTCCGGTACGGTGGGAGGAGCAATGGAGGCATCTTTGCTCGGTTTAAGAGCGATGGCTGTGAGCCTGGCCCTGCCCAATGAAGAATTTGATCAAATTCGGGATAGCGGAGGGAAAGTGAAAGGCGAAATGGCCATGACCCTTGATGCCGCCGCAGAATCGGCTGCAAAATATGCCCAAACTTTGGCGACCTTACCTGTCCCCGAAGGATTAACCGTTCATAATCTAAATTACCCGATTTCCTACCGGGGTGAAGAAGAACCGATTCTTACATTTGCGAATTCTCTCAAACTAAACAGCTTATTCGATCTCACAGAGGATCAAAAAAGTTACCAACTTACTTACAAATCTAAATGGTTGGATGAGGCTAAAATCCAGGTTGGGTCCGATTTATGGGCACTCAACGAAAACATGGCTTCGATCTCCCGTCTCGATTTTTCTGAAGCTTCAGGAAAACGCTACCTGGAACCCTAAAGTCCAACCATGTTACACCGTTTATTCCGACTACTTTACTGGAAAAAGCGTAGAAGTTACGGGAGAACCTATCGTAAAATTGATGGTCGGTCGATGGATCGAGATTTAGTTCACTATTTTCATGATTTCGGCGATGACGGGGCTAATTCTCATCAATCCTACTGGCTCCGTAAATTAGTCTTTAAAATCATCGCTTGGGCTGTCTTTTTGTTCTTCGCTTGCTGGTTTGCCTACGAAAGTTACCTCGGGCTTCTGATTTACGACGGATAATCACTCATTTCGCTTGATTGAACCGACTTAAATCGCTATAGATCATCCTTTTCCCAAATTTCATCATGAGAAAGACGCACAAAGGTATAGCTAAACGATTTAAGGTCACCGGGTCCGGTAAAGTCACTCACCGCAAACCTGGCCAACGCCATTTGCGCCGGAAAAAATCGAACAAGCAGGTACAGTCAGGCCGACAAGATCAAACCCTTGCTCCCGGAATGGCCAAGCGCGTTATCAACGCTCTTTCCAGCTAATTTAAAACCAACTAACCAGTAGAGGAGATTATCAGCCATGCCACGCGCACGCAATGTTCCAGCCACTCGCAAACGCCGCAAAAAAGTCCTTAAAAAAGCACGCGGATATTTTGGTAATAAATCCCGTCTCTTTCGCTACGCTAAGGATGCAGTTGATCGTGGAGAAGCCTACGCCTACGCCCACCGTCGCAAGCGTCGCACCGAATTTCGTCAACTTTGGATCGTCCGTATCAACGCTGCATGCCGGGAAGAAGGTCTGCGATACGGAGAGTTTATCCACGGATTGACCAAAGCAAATATTGAGCTCAACCGTAAGATGATGTCCGAATTGGCCATCCACGAACCGGAAGCATTTAAGGAATTGGTGGGTAAGGCAAAAACCGCACTTGCGGCCTAAGTCTCGCCCCCTTACCTGAATTCTGGCGTGGAGAACGATCTCCAAGCCATTGTCGCCCAAGCGGAGGCAAGCCAGGCTGATATTTCAAACCGGTCCGATTGGGATCAGGCCAAAGCCTCTATTCTTGGACCCAAAGGTACCCTTACCCAGGCATCCAAACTAATCGGTACTTTACCTAGAGAAGAAAAGCCGGCCTTTGGGCAGGCTCTCAACCAAGCAAAAAAACAAGTCGAGGCACTCTTCTCCGCCTCTCTTTCTCGGATTGAGGAGCAGGCTGATTTACATGCCCTTGGCGAATCCTACGACCCTACCCTTCCCGCCATCCCAAACCGCTCGGGCTCACTCCATCCGCTTTCAGCGACGCGCCGTAAGGTAGTCTCCACTTTTCGTAAACTTGGATTCACCGTGACCGAGGCCACCGAGGCTGAAACCGAATGGTTTTGCTTCGACGCACTCAACACTCCGGAAGACCATCCTGCCCGTGATGAACAGGATACTCTCTTCTTTCGACCCGAATCGAAATGGGCCAATGTGTCCAAGAAAAACAAAGAGTCTCATCTTTTGCGCACCCACACATCATCCGTGCAGATTCGTACCATGCTTCGTGAAAAACCGCCCCTGCGGGTGATCGCACCCGGTCGCTGCTTCCGCCGGGATACGGTGGATGCCACCCACTCGGCTAATTTCCATCAGATTGAGGGACTGTGCATCGACCGTAAAGTCACCTTGCTCGATCTTAAAAGCACCCTCGACTATTTCCTCAAGGAAACTTTTGGCACTAAGGTGGAGACCCGCCTTCGCCCCAGCTTCTTTCCCTTCACTGAGCCCAGTTTTGAAGTGGATCTGAAAGCCCCCAATCTGGGCAAACTGAGCGACAAATGGATTGAAATTATGGGGTGTGGACTGGTTGATCCTGAAGTACTCAAACTAGTCAATCTTGACCCTGCGGAATTTAGCGGATTTGCCTTCGGCGTGGGTATCGAACGAATTACCATGATTTTACACGGGATTGATGACATCCGTCATTTTTACCAGAACGACCAGCGCTTTCTTTCTCAATTTACCGGACCGGCATGAAGATTAGTCTCGAATGGTTGAAGGAATATGTGGAACTGCCCGCTGACCCGGGTGAACTGGTTGATGTCTTGCCTATGCTCGGTCTCGAAGTTGAAGAAACGGGAAGCGATCAATCCGTCTCACTCGACCATGTAGTGGTTGGCGAGGTACTGGACAAACAACCCCACCCCGAAGCGGACCGTCTCAGCGTGTGTCAGGTAAATGTCGGAGCGGAAGAACCGGCCAATATCGTCTGTGGAGCTACCAATTTTAAAATAGGCGACCGGGTTCCAGTGGCTTTACCTGGGGCAAAACTGCCTGGCGGTTTTAAGATCAAAAAGTCCAAACTGCGTGGCGTTCCCTCCGAAGGAATGATGTGTAGTGCCAAGGAACTGACCTTAGGCGAGGATGACCATGGATTGATGATCCTCAAAGACGATCCCATCGTCGGCACTCCCATTACCGAGGCTGTATCACCTGACCGGGTGCTGGAACTGGAAATCACCGCCAACCGAGGGGACTGCTTAAGCCACATCGGAGTTGCCCGGGAAATTGCCGCCCGTTATCAAAAGGAATTACGGGCACCTGCAGTGCAGGCATCCGCTAAAGCGGTTGCGGAAGCAGACGGGAATAGTTTGGTCGATGAGGTGCGACTCGAAGACGAATCCTGCCCCTACTACACTTTATGGACCATCCGTGGAGTGAAAATCGCCCCTAGCCCGGATTGGATGCAAAAACGCTTGGAGGCCGTGGGTCTGCGTCCGATCAACAATGTAGTGGATGTGACCAATTATGTGCTACTCGAAACCGGGCAACCTCTGCACGCCTTTGATGCATCGAAGATAAAGGGTCCGTCTATCCTAGTCCGCCCGGCCAAGGAAGGTGAATCTATCACCACTTTGGATGAAGTGAAGCGTGGTCTGCAGCCCGACATGATGGTCATTGCGGATGCTGAGCGTCCGCTAGTCGTCGCCGGGGTGATGGGCAGTGTGGATGCGGAAGTGGATGATTCCACCACTGATCTCGTGCTTGAATCCGCCTGGTTTCGTCCGGGGTCCGTCCGTTCAACCGCCCGCCGGCTCGGACTCCACAGCGACAGCTCCCAGCGCTTTTCCCGCGATGTCGATCCTACTGGTGTCGAATATGCCGCCCGCCGGGCGATCGATTTGATTTTGGACACTGCTGGGGGCGAGCTTGCACCCACCTACATTTGTGCCGGTTCCTCGCCGCGTGGAGCACGGTCGATCGCTATCGACCTCGAATTTGTGGAAAAAACCTGCGGCTTTTCCATCGCTGCTAATGAGCTGAGCGATGCTTGGACAAGGCTGGGGTTTTCCGTATCGGGCAATGGACCTTGGGAGGTGATCGTGCCTTCCTTCCGTTCGGAAGTGGAGCGCCCAATCGATCTGGTTGAAGAATACCTGCGGATTCGTGGAACCGATGACCTGAGCAACGCCCATCTCGCCTTTTCCGCTCTCGAACGGGAAAATGACCCATCCTATGATTTCTGCCAGAGTGCGGTCGATCACCTACTCGGGCAGGGCTATCAGGAGTGCTGCCATTACAGCCTGCGTTCCGGTGAGGAAGTGGAATCATGGTTCGGCAACCTCGACACCGATGAACTCGCCCTAGCTAACCCTTTGACCGCTGATCATACCCATGTCCGCCCCTCTCTTTTACCGGGACTGGTCGATGCCCTCTCGCACAACCAAAAAAACTTGAACGACCTCACCCGGGTCTGCGAGACCGGTCGGGTCTTCCGCCCCGGACCGCGTGGCAATGTGGAGTGGATCAGTGTGGCCTTCGCTGCCTTTGCCCGTTCGAATGAGCGTGGATGGAAGGAGGAACCCGCCCTTGATTTCTTTGCTCTGAAAAACCAAGTTCAGACCCTGATCGATGCGACCGGACTGTCGCTGCCCAAGGGATTATGGTCCAATATTTCGGACGAACCTGCCTGGCAAAACGGATACTCCGCCCGGATTGGAGATGCCCATAAGAATAAATTGGAAGTCAACCTCGGTATTCTCCGCCTCTCCCAAAGTAAGGCCAAGGAAGCCAAGGGTCCAGTCTTCGCGGCAGAAATTCTCATAGACCCAGTTTTACTGAGCAAGCGGAAGAAAGCCGCTAGCTTCGAACCTTTTTCGACATTCCCACCCGCAATCAAGGACCTTGCCCTGGTCGTCGATGCCTCCGAACCTGCCGAAACTGTGCGGGCGAAAGTGGAGGAAATCGCCAGTGGTGTGGGCAAGGGAAAATTTGCGGTTGATCCGGTGCAAATCTTTGACCTCTTTGAGGGCAAGGGACTACCCGAGGGCAAGAAAAGCCTCGCCCTAACCCTTCGCTTTCGTGCACCCGATCGTACCCTCGGGGAAAAGGAACTAAACCAGGCATTCGAGGATGTGATTGAAGGGATCCGCTCCGGAACAGCCTACGAACTAAGGAGCTAATCTATTTTGCTATGAGCGAAAATGCACCCATGGATGTCGATTATGTGGCCAAACTGGCCCGCATCGAACTGACGGATGAGGAAAAGAGTACCTACCAGCGCCAGCTTGGAGATGTTCTTACATATTTTCAAAAACTCCAGGAACTTGATGTTGATGGAGTGGAACCCACAGCCCATGCCTTTCCCCGCTACAATGTCTGGGACGAAGATGAAGCAAAACCAGGCCTCTCCTCTGAGGAAGCCCTGAAGAATGCTCCCCAGTCCAGACAGGATCAGGTAGTGGTGCCCAAGGTGATCGAGGATTAAGCAAGCCTGCTCTTATGTCTGACAACTCTCCTATCTTTCAATCCGCCGCCGAGCTTTCCGCCTCCCTCGATTCGGGTGGGATCTCGGCCTTGGAATTGACCCAGGACATGATTGCCCGGGTAAAGCAAGTGGATGAAAGAGTGCATGCTTTTCTTCACCTCGACGAAGAGGATGCCCTCGCTCAGGCCCGGGCATCGGATGAACGACGGGCAAAGGGAGAAACCCTCGGCCCTCTCGATGGCATCCCTGTTGGCATGAAAGATGTGATTTCAGTAAAGGACCAGCCCTTGACTGCCGCCAGCAAGATTTTACAGAACTACCGATCCCCCTATGATGCCACCGTCACCCGAAAGCTGAAAGACGCAGGTGCGGTGGTTGCCGGACGGTTAAATCTCGATGAATTCGCTATGGGCTCATCCACTGAGAATTCTGCCTATGGACCGACCCGGAACCCCTGGAATTTGGACTGCGTGCCCGGAGGAAGCAGCGGGGGAAGCTCTGCCGCCGTTGCCGCACGTGAAGTCCCTCTGAGCCTGGGCTCGGACACCGGTGGGTCGATCCGCCAGCCCGCTTCCCTCTGCGGCGTGGTGGGTATGAAACCGACCTACGGAATGGTTTCGCGCTACGGATTGGCCGCCTTCGCCTCTTCCCTCGATCAAATCGGCCCTTTTGCCACTACGGTGGAGGATGCCGCCCTCCTCCTCGAAACCATTTCCGGACACGACCCCCTCGACTCCACCAGTTTCCCTAAAAAGGTCCCCGCATATTCGAAGGACCTCAAACAAAATACCCAACCTGGGGTGCTCGGCCTACCCAAGGAATTTTTCGGCCCCGGTATGGACAACGAGGTTCGAGCCAGCCTCGAGCAGGCAATTGAGCACTACCGCTCTCTTGGATATCAAACCAAGGAGGTCAGCCTGCCCACGACTGATCTTTCCATCCCAGTTTACTATGTGATCGCCACCGCAGAGGCATCCTCCAACCTCGCTCGCTACGACGGCATACGCTACACCTCGCGAAGCGATCGGGCGGAAAATGCCATCGATGTCTATGCCAAGAGCCGCGGAGAAGGATTTGGTGCTGAAGTCAAGCGACGCTGCATCCTTGGGGCTTATGGTCTTAGCAGTGGTTATTATGACGCCTTTTATTTGCGTGCTCAAAAGGCCCGTACCTTGATCCGCCGGGACTTTGAAAAAGCCTTTACGGAAGTGGATGCCATCCTCACCCCGACTTCACCCACCCCCGCATTTAAATTTGGAGAGAAAAGTGAAGACCCCATTTCGATGTATTTGA
>JAQCIX010000041.1 GCA_027593365.1 Verrucomicrobiota bacterium | reverse complement strand
ACCCAAGGAGGGCAATTCCCAATGAGCGATTCCATTGTATGGATTGTTTTATTCCCGCTTATCGGGGCGGTAGCATGTGCATCCCTTGGTTCTTTCTCTAAGAGAATTTGTTATCCTGTTTCGGTCCTCTCTATGGTTCTTTCGGTATGGGCATCGATACAAACTTTGATCCAGGCAATGGATTCTTCCGATCATCAGATATCCTACATTCTTGGTGGTTGGTCTTTGGACTTTTTCCCTAGGGGGGTAGGGATTGAATTTCGGGCGGACTTACTCGGGGCTTTGATCACCTTGGTGGTTACTGGAGTTGGTCTAATCGTTAGTATGTACTCTAAGGTTCCTGTGCAGAGGCAAACTCCTGGTAAGGAGCCGATGTACTATGCGTTGTTTCTTTTACAGATTGTTGGACTGGCAGGAATTACTCTTACCGGAGATGCCTTCAATCTCTATGTGCTTATTGAGGTAGCAGCACTGACTGGTTATGGTTTAATTGCATTGGGCTCAAATCGGGCTGCGGCGGCCACCTTTACCTATGTCATTCTCGGAACGATTGGTGCATCCCTTTATTTATTGGGGGTTGGTTATCTCTACTTAAAAACAGGTACGCTCAATATGGTTGGGATTCATGAAGCCATCCAGGCAAATGAATTACACAGCTCCCCTACGATGCAAGTAGCCTTTATTTTGGTGCTTCTAGGTATCCTCATTAAAATGGCCTTTTTCCCCTTTCATGCCTGGCTGCCCAAGAGCTATTGCCATGCTCCCACTACCACTTCCTGCCTGTTGGCTCCTTTGGTGACCAAGGTGATGATCTATGTAATGATCCGAATGGTACTTAGTGTTTTCGGGGTAGAGTTCTCATTTGAATCCACCTGGTGGGCAGAGATTCTCCCTTGGTTGGTTGTGGTGGCGATTGTCTGTGCCGCGATTATGGCTCTGGCTCAGCGTGAGATCAAAAGTATGTTAGCTTATCTGATTGTGGCCGAAGTTGGGTATATGGTTGGGGGGGTGTGGATTTATAATTATTTCGGGCTGATCGGGGCAATTTTTCATGTGATTAGCGATGCTTGTATGACTCTGTGTCTCTTTTTGGGTGCAGGTATTATTTTGGAAAAATGTAGAACAACGCATTTTGATGGGCTGCGTGGATTGTTCGCCAAAATGCCCTTAACTATGATCGGTTTTTTTATCGGCGGATTTTCCATCATCGGACTTCCTCCAACCTGTGGGTTTTTTAGCAAGTGGTACTTGATTACTGGCGGTATGGTTTCCGAACGCTGGGAGTATATGGTGACCCTGATGTTTTCCACCATGGTTATGGTGGTTCTCTTTTTCAGGTTAATTGAAAGAATTCATTTGGCTGTGGATGAGAGTGGGAAAAACCTCGGAAAAGGTCATGGAGACTTGGGTCTTTCCAAGGAGCAGACCCGATTCGATGAGGCTCCCTTGAGTATGCTGATCCCCCTTTTACTGGCGGCTTCGATCGTGATCATTGTTGGGATATATAACCAAGAGGTCGTCGACCAAATCGAAATTTTTCTTCGGGACTACAAACTTCCAACAGGAGTCCATTACCAATGAGTCCAACCGTAGTAGTCGAAGATATCCGGCCTCTCATCGCCTTGCTTGCTCCATGGGCGGGCTTGGTGGGGATTATCTGGGCAGGTGAAAAAAGACCAAATTTGCGCGAACTCTTTACTTTTATTGCCGCTTCTGTACAGGCCGCCGTCGTGCTTTCCCTTGTTCCCCTGATTTTAAGCGGTGCGATTGTGGAATTTCATATTTGGCAAATTTTTTCCTATGTCCCGATGCTCTTACGGGTGGATGGGCCCGGTCTGCTTTTTGCCTGCGTCGCTTCAGTTCTTTGGATTGCCACCACCCTGTACGCGGTTGGGTATATGCGTGGGCTTCATGAACATGCCCAGACCCGCTTCTACTCCTTCTTTGCCCTCTCGCTTTCGGCCACCATGGGGGTCGCATTTTCCGCCAATTTGCTGACCATTTATTTTTTCTATGAGATGCTCTCGGTGTCCACTTTTCCGCTGGTTACCCATATGCAGGACAAGGAAGCCCGTACAGGTGGGCGCACCTATCTGGGCTATCTTCTTTTTACCTCTCTCTGTCTCCTTCTGCCTGCCCTGAGTTGGTGTTATGTCTGGCTGGACGGAGGTCACCTGACCATGGATTTTATTGAGGATGTCGGGAAGGTGGGCCACTTCGGGGAAACGACCCAGATTGTCCTTCTTTTTCTTTTTACCTTTGGATTTGCCAAAGCTGGTTTGATGCCTGCCCATTCCTGGCTGCCTGGAGCTATGGTTGCTCCCACTCCGGTTTCTGCCCTGCTTCATGCGGTGGCCGTCGTCAAGGTTGGGGTCTTTTGTGTCTACCGCATCTATGCCGATGTCTTTGGGGCCGAGGTACTCTCGCAAATGAGTGGAGAGGAGTGGACTATGGTGATCGCTTCGGCAACGATCTTGATTTCCTCCCTGATTGCCTTGTCACAGGATAACCTCAAACGCCGCCTGGCTTTTTCCACCATTGGACAACTTGGGTATGTCGTTCTTGGGGCTGCGATCGCTACGGATCGAGGGCAGGGTGGGGCGGTTCTGCACATCGCCATGCACGCCTGTGGTAAGATTACCCTGTTTTTTTGTGCTGGGGCCATCTTTGTGGCGACCGGAAAAAAATATGTCAGCGAATTGCGTGGGCTTGGCCGTAAAATGCCCCTGACCATGGGAGCCTTTATGATTGGGGCATTGAGTGTGATCGGACTTCCCCCGCTTGGTGGCTTTATCAGCAAGTGGTACATTGCCCTTGGGGCATTGGATCGTGATGCAATCTGGGTTGTGGTCGTCCTATTAATTAGTTCTCTTCTCAATGTTTTCTACCTACTCCCAGTAGCGGTGACGGCTTTTTTCAGGGATTCAGAAACGGAAAATGACTCATCTATAAAAGAGGCCCCCTGGCAATGTGTACTTCCTCTCGTTTTGACTGCACTTGGTTGTTTTCTTCTCTTTTTCTGGTCCGATGTATTACTGCAAATGATTGGTTTGCAGCCATGATGTAAATGATTCATTGATGAGAAAAAATTCGAAAATCCAGAAATCGAGAACCCAGCCTAGTTGGCTGGATCAACCGGAAAATAGGAAAAAATCGATTCGTTGGTTTTATGGGTTATGTGGCTTTTTAATTCTGATCGATTTGGTTTTTAGCCTGGGCTGGCATAAGCATGCCGCCTTCTCAGAAGATCTATCCTTACATACAGTAGAAACCCTACCTGCTTTTTATGGGGTATTTGGTTTTCTTGGCTGTGCGGTATTAGTTTATCTCTCTAAGTTCCTTTCTCGGATTGGGGAAAAGAATATTCTCACCAGAGAAGAGGATTATTGGGAAAAGTAAGATGAGTGTTTTAGCAGCTACTGTAGATATCGGAACCCATCCTGCTAGTGCCTTGCTCTTGGGCGGTTTGTTTACCGCTTTCTTAAGAGGACGCTATGCATCCTTTGTGCTGATCCTTGCCCCCCTGTTTGGCCTTGGATACCTGACCACTTTAGAGATTGGAGGTTCTTCCAGCCTCCATCTTTTTGGTTATGAAATCTTGGCTGTGATGGTCGATCAACAGGCGATGCTCTTTGGTTACCTTTTTCACACAGCTGCTTTGATTGCCGGGATTTATTCTTTTCATGTCCGTGACCCATGGCAGGTTTCGATGGCTCTGCTTTATGCTGGCTCTGCTGTGGGGGTTGCTTTTGCAGGTGATCTGTTATCCCTTTTTCTATGGTGGGAAGCCTTGGCCATCACCTCTGTTTTTCAAATCTGGGGCAGACGGACTCAGCGGGCAGAGGATGCCGGTTTTCGGTATCTCTTTTTTCATATTTCATCGGGCTTACTTCTCTTGATTGGGATTCTGTTTCGTTACCACGAACTGGGTATAGATGCACTTAGCTTACAACCTTTGACCGATGCTTTGGAAGCTGGTGATACCGGGGCGTTATTTATTCTTTTAGCGATTGGAATCAAAGCCGCCTTCCCAGGGTTGCATGTTTGGCTCAAGGATGGGTATGCAGAAGCCACTCATTCCGGGCCGGTTTGGTTATGTGCTTTCACTACAAAATGTGCGGTTTGTATGCTTGCCCGACTTTATCCGGGTGCGGATATCTTAATCACCATCGGAATCATCATGGCCTTATTTCCTCTGTTTTACGCTGTGATAGAAAACGATCTGCGCCGGGTATTATGCTACAGTAAAATCAATCAAATTGGTTTCATGGTGGTTGCGATAGGAATTGGAACAGAGTTGGCGATTGATGGGGCGATTGCTCATGCGTTCAATCATGTGCTTTACAAAAGTTTGCTCTTTATGTGTTTGGGTGCGGTTATTTTTCGAACTGGAGAGATTCGGGCTTCTCACCTTGGGGGTCTTTACAAGAAAATGCCATGGACTACAGGCTTTTGTATCGTCGGATCGATTGCCATATCCTTCCCGTTATTCTGTGGCTTTGTCAGTAAATCGATTATCATCACAGAAGCAGCCAAGAATGGCTACCAGTTCGTTTGGATCGTTTTATTGTTCGCATCTGCGGGTGTCTTTCATCAGGCAGGTATCAAAATTCCCTATTTTACATTTTTCTCCAAAGACCAAGGCATCCAAGCAAAAGAGGCTCCAGTAAATATGCTATTGGCTATGGGTTTAGGTTCTTTCCTCTGCATATTCATTGGGTGTAATCCACAATGGCTTTATGATTTATTACCCAATGGAGCCAAGGGGTATAACCCTTATGATGCCACCCATGTGATTACCCAATTACAAATTCTCGCCTTCTCCGGATTGGCTTTTCTACTGATGATGATTTTAGGAAAATATCCCACGCCTTCCCCATCCATCAACTTGGATATCGATTGGGTTTACCGCAAGTGTGGTCGAGGGTTTCTTTACTTTGGTGATTGGTTTTGGAACGGTTTCAATGACTGGGCACATCGTTTCTTTGTCGGTAGTCTCACCGACCGTATTTGTTTATTTCTCAAACAAGGCCATGTCTATGCGATGAGAGCATTCTATGGACCTCTTTGTAAAATTGGTTTGATTGAAAATCAGGGTCCAAGTGGTCCAGCTAATTTAGCCAAAAGAACCTCATTGGGAATTCACCCTGTCGGGTGGACAGCCTTGTGTTGTATCGTGTTCTTTCTCGGGTTTCTCTGCTTGGCCTTTTTTTAAGATTATTCAAAGTGCCTTGCCCAAGATGTTGGCGTGGGATACTTTTGCAATGTGATGAGATCGGGTAGGGAAATTGTTTTTCTTTTTATAACTTTGTGGGCCATTGGCTGGATGAGTGGGTGCAAGTATTTCGATCCAGATGCCAATTTTATTGAAGACCATAAAGTTTGGGCAAAAATTAAGAAAGAAGCTCCTCAGCTCGGTTTGGACCCCAATTTTGTCTATGCAATTTGCCATGCAGAAAGTAGTTTAAACGCGAATGCACAGTCCTCCATCGCACGGGGTATGATGCAACTTACAGAGGCGGCTTGGTCGGATGTGACCAACCTTCATTATCGAACGGCGTTTCAATGGGAAACCAATATCGAAGTGGGTATGCTTTATCTCGAGAGACTTAAAGGCATGCTTGAGAGTGTGGATATGTTTAATTACCCTCGATTGGCTGCGAGTTACCGTTATGGATACAACGCACTGAGGCAGGAGCAATATATGGTTAGCCGGATGAAGACTCCGATTAATCGGATTTACCGAAAACTTTTTGCCGGGCAGCTCTCACCGGTTGAACCGCCAGAAAACTAAGGTTTCGAATTTCTTAGATGGGTTCAAAAACGGAGGTAAAAGGAAGGAAGCAAGGAGATGCGAGGCTTGAGCCTCCAGCCGGATACGAATCAGACATCAGTGCCTTTCTCGCATGGGTACAACTCGAGCGGGGATTATCCAAAAATACGGTGGAGTCCTATGAGGCGGACTTGATTCAATGCTCCTGTTTTCTTCATGAGAAAGGGGCTGCCAATTGGGCAGATGTTTCCTTAGAGCATGTTTCCTCCTTTATCAGTTCCCTTACCATCGATGGCTATGCCGTAGCCAGTCTATCGAGAAAGTTATCCGCACTTCGTATGCTTGTACGCTTTTTGATAGGGGAAGGCAGATTACGAAATGATTTCACCGAACTGATTACCAATCCAAAGAAAGGAAGGTTTCTACCGCATGCCCTGAGCATAGAGGAAATGGAAAAGTTTCTCACCGCACCCGATTTAAATACTCCGTTGGGAAAGCGGGATCGTGCCCTTTTCGAATTGATGTACGGAAGCGGTCTTCGGGTATCGGAAGTATCCACCGTGCTGGTAAACTCGGTTAACTTGGAGGAAGGATTTGCCCGAATCTTCGGAAAGGGAGCGAAAGAAAGAATTGTACCGGTTGGTGGACAAGCTATTCATGCCATTCGTAACTATTTACATGGGGGGCGCCCCGAATTGGTTAAGGATAAATCTGGTGGTGAATTGTTTCTCAGTAAGCGGGGTACTCCGATCTCCCGTAAAATGATCTGGGTACTGGTTAAAGAATATGCCCGCCGGGCGGGGATCGAAAAAAACCTTACACCACATGGCCTGAGGCACTCCTTTGCCACTCATTTATTGATGGGTGGGGCAGATGTTCGTGCAGTTCAAGAAATGCTTGGACATGCGGATGTGGGCACTACCCAAATTTACACCCATGTGGAAATGCAAAGATTGCAGGAGGAACATACGAACTTTCATCCCCTTGCTCAAAACGAGGAATAAATCAGATTCAAACTTTCCCAATCGATAAATAAATGTTTGAAAAGAAGCCTCATGCATTTCTCCATTCAACTGGCCGTACTATGACTTTTGCTCACCTACTCATCTATTTATTTTTAGGAATTTTACTTTCTGGGTGTGGAGATTCAACTGAATCTGCGAACTCAGAAAAATCTGTGGGGATGGATTCCATTCGAGAAGATGTTTTTAAGCCAAATTATGGAGAAAGAGATCCGATCGCCTTAGAAAATACCACTCCTGGCGGAACTTTTTCCACATGGGGTGGATCTTTCCCAAAGTCCCTTAACATGTTTCTCGATTACAATAGCTTCTCGGCCACGGTGATGGGGCTACTTTATGAACCCTTAATCTCTCTCCATAGCACGGATAACCGGCCCGTTGGCGTACTCGCTGAAACTTGGGAGATCGGAGAAGATGGTATGACCTTTACCTTCAAGATCCGGGAGGATGCGGCTTGGAGTGATGGAAAATCTATTACCTCCGCCGATATTCAGTTTTTTTACGATGTGATCCTCGATCCTGCAAACCTGACTTCTTTATTCCGGGTCAGTTTAAAACGTTTCGAGCGCCCGGTTGCAGTCGATGAAAAGACAGTGCAAATCAAAGCAAACACCAAGCACTGGAATAATTTTTATCAGGCGGGCAATATGGTTGCCTTCCCCTCCCACCTTTGGAAAGGCATGGATTTCAATAAAATCAACTTCGATTTTCCAGTGGTGTCCGGACCTTATGCAATAGGAGAGGTAAAGAAGGGTCGGTCGATCAGTCTGCAAAGGAGACATGACTGGTGGGGGAGGTCCAATCGATATAATTTGGGAAAGTATAACTTTGGCAAAATTGTCTACCGCTCGATGACCGACCGGAATAAAGCTTTGGAAGCTTTTAAAAAAGGAATTTTCGATGCCTATCCCATTTACACTTCTTCTATATGGATGAAAAAGACTGAGTTTGAACAGGTGCAGAAGGGATGGGTGGTCCGGCAAGCGGTATACAACCAGGAGCCCAAGGGTTATCAGGGACTGGCGATCAACCTGCGTAACCCAAAGTTTAAGGACATACGGGTACGTCAGGCACTTGGGTATTTATTGAACCGGGAAGCAATGAATGAAAAGTTTATGTACAACCAGTACTTCCTTCTCAATTCCTTCTATCCTGATCTCTACCCTGGTAATACCAACCCCGAGAGAGAAGTTACTCCTTTCGATCCAGAAAAAGCTAGAGAGCTCCTATCGGATGTGGGGTGGACTGTGAACGATCTTGGGAAGCTGGAAAAAGATGGAAAGCCATTTGAGATTACCTTCCTTTCCGCAGCCGAAGATTTCCGTCATCTAAACCTGTATATAGAGGATTTAAAGGCCGTCGGAATTCTTGCGAAGATCGAGAAAATCAACCGATCGACCCTGACCAAGAGGATTGATAGTTTTGATTTTGAAATATTTTGGACTGCCTGGGGTGCTTCCCGTTTGCGCGATCCGGAGTCTGCATGGCACAGTTCCACGGCCGATCAAAAAGCCTCCCAAAATTACACTGGTGTAAAAGATGAAGAAGTGGATCGCTTGATTGAATTGCAAAAGGTGGAATACGACATGGATAAGCGGATTGAGATCCTTAAGCAGATCGATAACCGGTTGGCAGAGATCATCCCTTATCTATTCTTATGGCAGGCAGATCATGGGAGGATTCTTTACTGGAATAAGTACCGGACTCCAGAATATGTTTTTGATAAGTTTGGTCAGGAGGATTCCATCATTACTTACTGGTCGGAAGATCCCGAACTGGTGGAGGCCCTGGATCAGGCAAAAAAAGAAAATAAGTCTTTGGCGAAAAAACCTTTTAAGGTCGTTTACCAAGAATGAGAGTTTATTTATTCCGGCGCTTATTGCTTCTGTTTCCTACGCTTCTCGGAATAACCGCAGTCTGTTTCACTCTCATACAGTTCGTTCCGGGTGGGCCGGTCGAGGAACTAATCGCTCGGGTACGGGCACAATCCAGCATGGAGGGTGGGGGAGGATCCACCACTCAGCAGCAAATTACTGAGGAAGAAATCGAAAATATCCGGGCTTACTACGGGTTTGATAAACCCGCCCTGACCCGTTACTTCGAATGGTTGGGCAAGGTGGTGCGTTTTGATCTGGGCACATCTTATTTTTATGAGGAACCGGTTTGGGATGTGATCAAATCGAAATTTCCTATATCCCTGTTCTTTGGTTTGGTTTCGTTTATCTTATCTTACTCGGTCTGTATACCTCTTGGGTTATACAAAGCGATGTGGAACCGGACTAGGTTTGATCTGGTTAGCTCAATTATGATCTTTGCCGGGTACATTATCCCGGGCTATGCCCTGGGTATTTTACTAATTATTTTTTTTAGCGGAGGAAGCTACCTCGACTGGTTTCCTCTCGGGGGAATCGTGAGCGATGATTTTGAGTCGATGGGGTTCTGGGCAGGAACGATGGATTTTCTCCACC
The DNA here is from genome assembly GCA_027593365.1 of Verrucomicrobiota bacterium. Classification (GTDB taxonomy): domain Bacteria; phylum Verrucomicrobiota; class Verrucomicrobiia; order Opitutales; family Seribacteraceae; genus Chordibacter. Next base: position 2,432 of record JAQCIX010000041.1, on the reverse strand, counting down.
ACATGTGTTTGCCCCTCATCTGCTTTATGGCGAGCGAGTTTGCTTTTCTTACCATGCTGATGAAAAATTCCCTGCTGGAGGAGATCCGCAAAGAATATGTCCGCACGGCAATGTTTAAGGGGGCAGGTTTTCAAAAAGCTGTATGGAAACATGCTTTGCGCAATGCATTGATTCCTTTGGCGACCCGGATGAGCGAGATTTTTACGCTGATGTTTACTTCCGCACTTTTGATTGAGAAGGTATTCGATATCGATGGGATGGGACTGTTGGTCTATAACTCCATCCTCAGCCGGGATTACAATGTGGTACTTGGGGTTATTCTGATATCCAGTGTCATGGCACTGTTGGGTAGATTGTTTTCCGATATGCTCTACATAGCGATTGATCCGAGGATCAAGTTTAACTGAAAACTAGGATGGCTGTATTTTCCAAACTTAGCCAAGATCGGTTTCGCAGATTTCGCAGGATTAAAAGAGCCTGGTACTCCTTACTGATTTTATCCGCTCTTTTTATCTTATCCTTATTTTCCGAGCTGATTTGCAATGATAAGCCCTATGTCTTGTCGTACCAAGACAGGCTTTATTTTCCGATCTTCCAATTCTATCCCGAGAAGGAGTTTGGAGGGAAGTATTTAACCGAAGCGGATTATGTGTCCCTGCGGGAATCTTCAGATTTTAAGGATGGTAAAAACTGGATGATTCTTCCGCCCATCCCTCATAACCCTTTGCATTCCTATATCGATTTGCCGGGCACGCCTCCTCATCCACCTTCTGCTAGACACCTGCTGGGTACGGACTCATCTGCACGGGATGTTTTTGCCCGCCTCCTTTATGGTTTCCGGATCTGTATGCTTTTTTCACTGATTCTGGCGGCAATCTCTACTCTCTTTGGAATTTTGATTGGGGGTGTGCAGGGATATTTTGGAGGAGTGGTCGATATGGTTATGCAAAGATTGATCGAGATTTGGTCCTCCCTCCCTTTTCTCTATGTGGTCATTTTAGTGGGTACGATTTATTCCCGTAGTTTCATGATCCTCATCCTTGTTCTATCTCTTTTTCAATGGATTGGGTTGTCCTACTACATGCGTGGAGAGTTTCTCAAAATTCGAAACCTGAATTATGTGAAGGTGGCCAAAACGATGGGGATGTCGAACAGTCACATTTTATTTCGTCAAATTCTTCCCAATGGACTGACCCCAGTAATTACCCTGTTGCCCTTTCAAATTATCGGAGGAATCGGTGCCCTGACTGCTCTGGACTTTCTTGGTTTTGGTTTGCAACCACCCACACCATCCTGGGGGGAATTGCTTAGTCAGGGGCTTAATCATTTATTTGCTCCATGGCTCGCTATCTCCACGGTGGTCTGCCTATTCACCACCCTCCTTCTAGCAACTTTTATTGGGGAGGGAGTGCGTGAAGCCTTCGACCCACGGGCGTCCACAAATTGAGGATGGAAGCAAGGAAGCACAATGAAGGGGAGGCAAACTCCCTGCTCGAGGTAAGCGACCTATCCATCGGGATTAATCGATCCGATGGAGTACTTCCACTTACAGACAGGGTATCCTTTCATTTGAACCAAGGAGAAGTACTCGGATTAATTGGTGAGTCTGGATGCGGGAAAAGCATTACCTCCCTCGCGATCATGGGTATGCTCCCTGAGCCTGGGGGCACTCTGTTAAATGGAAAAGTTCAGTTTATGGGGCAGGATATTTTTAGCCTGAGTGAGGCTCGGCTAAACCAGTTACGTGGCCAAAAGATATCAATGATCTTCCAGGAACCCTTTGCTGCGATGAATCCATTGATCCGCATAGGGGATCAGATGCTTGAGGTGTTTGAGTATCATCCCGTCGATTTTGATAAGTATCAAAAAATCAAAGACTTACTGGATGAAGTTGGACTCACCGATCATAACAGAATCTTACAGTCTTATCCTCACGAACTCTCCGGCGGCATGCTCCAACGCATCATGATTGCGATGTCCCTGCTTTTGGACCCTGATCTCTTAATTGCGGATGAGCCCACCACTGCATTGGATGTTACGGTACAGGCTCAGATCATGAACCTGATTGTTCGTTTGAAAAAGGAACGAAAAATGTCTGTCCTTTTAATTTCCCATAATATCAGCCTGATGGCTCAATACACCGATCGAATCTGTGTGATGTATGCCGGGCAAATCGTGGAAAGCAATCATACAGAATCCTTTTTAAAAGAACCTAAGCACCCATACTCCAAAGGATTAATGCATGCGATTCCCACCTTGGATCAACAGCAGAGAAAAATTATATCCATACCTGGTCAGGTTCCTGAACCTGGGAAATACCAGCAAGGGTGCCGATTTAAGTCGAGGTGTATTCATGCAACGGATCTATGCCTAACTGATCCGCCAGAAAAAACCATGGCCAAAGAGGGGAGGTATAGATGTCATTACTAAAG